>JBIKMY010000041.1:0-10319 GCA_044358945.1 Rubrivivax sp. | reverse complement strand
TCCCAGCGCTCCACCGGAAACTCGTCGATGGGAGCCACATGCTGGATGCCGGCGTTGTTGACCAGGATGTCGATGCCCCCCATCTCCATCTCCGCGTACTTGATCATGGCCTCGATCTCGTCGGGCTTGCTCATGTCGGCGGGGTGGTAGCCCACAGTGCAGTCGAACTCGGCCAGCACCCGCTTGGCGGCCTGAACATCGCCAAACCCGTTGAGCACGATGTTGGCGCCGTGCATGGCCATGATCCGGGCGATGCCCAGGCCGATACCGCTGGTCGATCCCGTGATGAGAGCCGTCTTGCCAGTGAGCATGCGTGCAAACCTCCAGAAGGTCAGATGTATTGAGCTTAGGATCATTATCTGAACAAGCCCTTACCCCTGACGGGAACGACGATGTCAAGCTTCGATGACTTGCCTCCAGATGCCCTGGCCGCCCAGGGCCCCGAACCGCGCCTTCGGCACGTGCAGTGCCTGGACAGCCGCGGACTGCACCGCATGGCTTACTGGGAGTGGGGTGACCCCGCCAACCCCCGCGTGCTGGTCTGCGTTCACGGCCTGACCCGGCAAGGTCGGGATTTCGATACTCTGGCCCGCGACCTGTGCGGCACGTGGCGCGTGGTTTGTCCCGATGTCGTGGGCCGTGGCCAGTCCGACTGGCTGGCCGATCCCATGGGTTACTCGATTCCTGCCTACGTCGCTGACATGGTGACCTTGCTGGCCCGCCTGAACGCGCAGACCGTGGACTGGGTGGGGACGTCCATGGGCGGGTTGATCGGCATGCTGGTGGCCGGCTTGCGACATTCCCCCGTGCGGCGTCTGGTACTCAACGATGTGGGTCCGGTCCTGGAGGCGTCGGCGCTCACACGGATTGGCAGCTACCTCGGCGTGCCGGTGCGCTTCAAGAGCCTGGAGGATGCGGCCGACCAGTTGTGGCTCATCTCGCAGGGCTTTGGCCCCCACACCCGGCAGCAGTGGCTGGACCTCACCCGGCCCCAGATCGTCCCGGACGGCGCGGGAGCCTTCAAGCCGCACTATGACCCGGCGATGGCCGTGCCCTTTCGCGCCATCACGCCGGAACTGGCTGCCGCAGGCGAGGCCGGCCTTTGGCAGGCCTTCGACGCCATCACCTGCCCCACGCTGTTGCTGCGAGGAGCAGACTCCGATCTGCTGAGCCGGCCTACCGCCCAAGCCATGGCCGCCCGGGGGCCCCGGCCGCGGGTGCACGAGTTCGAGGGGGTGGGTCACGCGCCAATGCTGGTGCAGCCCGATCAACGGGCGGTGGTGCGCGCCTTTCTCGAGGGCGAGGACGGCGACTGAGGCTGCCGTTCCCACCGCTGCCTGATCGCAACCCATGAAGACCACGCCGCTGCAGGCCGAAGGCTCGGCCACGCAGGCCGATGGCTTATCTTCGCCAGCGCCACTGCCGATAGTGGCCGCCATCTCCACGGTGGCGCCGCCGGTGGATGAAGCGCGCGCACTGGAGACGGCACGCGCCTTTGCAGAGCCTTTGCTCAAGGGCCGGGCGCTGGATTCCGGCGAAGAGGCTTGGTCGCACGCCGAGAGCGTCGCACTCATCCTGAAATCCCTGGGTGCAGACCCCCCGATGCAAGCCGCAGCCTATCTGGTCTACGCGGGCGATGACCTGCAGCGCCCGTACGAGACCGTCGCCAAGGCCTTCGGGGAGTCCTATGCCGGGTTGGTGGAGCTCACACGCCGGCTGGTGCAGGTGCAGCGCGCGGCACGAGACGCCCAGGTTGACGGGCAGGGCCGCGCCCGGCAGACCGATCGCGTGCGCAAGATGCTGCTGGCCTTTTCCAAGGACCTGCGCGTGGTGCTGTTGCGCCTGGCCTCGCGGCTGCAGACCTTGCGCTGGCATGCGTCCAGCAAGACGCCCTGTCCGGCAGTCCTGGCGCTGGAATCCCAACAGGTGTTCGCGCCGCTGGCCAACCGGCTGGGCATCTGGCAGGTCAAGTGGGAGATGGAAGACCTGTCCTTCCGCTTTCTGGAGCCGCAGGCCTACCACCACATCGCCGCCTTGCTGGACGAGCGCCGCCAGTCCCGTGAACTGGCGGTGGAGTTCGTCCGTCACCAGGTGGCCGGCGTGCTGAGGCAGGCCGGCCTGGACAGCCAGGTGCAGGGGCGGCCCAAGCACCTGTACAGCATTTGGCGCAAGATGCAGGGCAAGTCGCTGCCCTTCGAAAAAGTGCTGGACATCCGGGCGCTGCGGGTGATCGTGGCCGACGTGCCGGACTGCTACGCCGCTTTGTCCGCGCTGCACCAGCGCTATCGCCCGTTGGCCGGGGAGTTCGACGACTACATCGCCCGCCCCAAGCCGAACGGCTACCAGTCTCTGCACACGGTGGTGCTGGGCGACGACGACCGGCCAGTGGAAGTGCAGATCCGCACCCAGGCCATGCACGACCATGCCGAGCACGGCGTGGCCGCGCACTGGGCCTACAAGGAAGCAGGCACCAAGGGCTATGCCGGCGTGAGCGCCAGCGCCGATGCGGCCGAGCGCATGACCGAGGCCCGCAAGCAGGTCATGCGCCAGTTGCTGGCCTGGGAGCGCGACTTCGCCGGGCCGGTTCCGCACCCACCCCAGGCAGCACCGGACCTTCGGTTGCAGCCGGCCGGCCACAAGGCGGACGATCAGCGCCAGGACGCGCCGGCCGCGGACGCGCAGGACCGCATCTACGTCCTGACCCCGCAGTACACCGTGGTGGAACTGACCGCGGGTGCCACCGCGGTCGACTTCGCCTATGCCCTGCACACCGATCTGGGCCACCGCTGCCGCGGCGCGCGGGTGGACGGTGCCCTGGTGCCGTTGAACACGCCGCTGGCCAACGGCCAGACGGTGGAGGTGCTGACGGCACGCGAAGGTGCGCCGTCCCTGGATTGGCTCAATCCTGAACTGGGGTACCTGCACAGCCCGCGGGCCCGCGCCAAGGTGCGGGCCTGGTTCAACGCCCAGGCCCAGCAGCAGACCATTGCCAAGGGCCGTGATCTGGTGGAGCGGCTGCTGCAGCGAGAGGGCAAGACCGCCGTCAAGCTGGACGATCTGGCTGAACGCCTGGGCTTCAAGGAGGCAGCCGCCTTGTTCGAGGTGGTGGGCAAGGACGAGTATTCGCTCAAGCAGATCGAGGCCTTGCTGCGGCCGCCGCCCGAGCAGCCGCTGACAGCGGAAGACACCGTGGCCCTCAAGCGCTCGCGCGCAGGCCACAGCGGCGTGTTGGTGGTGGGCGTGGAGTCCTTGATGACCACCTTGTCGCGCTGCTGCCGGCCGGCGCCACCGGATGCCATCGGAGGCTTTGTTACGCGGGGCAGGGGAGTGGCCATCCACCGCGCGGACTGCAGCAACTTTCGCCACATGAGCGGCAGCTCGCCAGACCGGGTGATCCCTGTGGCTTGGGGCGCGACGACCGCAGCTGAGCCGCAGCCAGGGCGAAGTGCGCGTAGCGCATCTGCCCCACCTGCGGGCGCGGCCCTGTACCCGTTGGATGTGGTCATCGAAGCCAGCGACCGACAGGGCCTGCTGCGCGACATCTCCGAAGTGCTGACCCGGGAGCGGGTCAATGTCACGGGCGTGAACACCCGCAGTGTCAAGGACAACACGGGGGGCACGGCCTGGATGACCTTCACCGTCGAGGTCAGCGACACGCGGCGGCTGCAACAGGTGCTGCGCCAGGTGGCCGACGTCCCGGGCGTGCGCAGCGCGCGCCGCCGCTGATCGTCGGGCCCACGCCGGGCTGAAGCCGCCCGTGCCCACTGCTATACTCTTGGGCTTTACAGGCGCGTAGCTCAGCTGGTTAGAGCACCACCTTGACATGGTGGGGGTCGTTGGTTCGAGTCCAATCGCGCCTACCAAATACGGTAGTCCGGCAAGCCCAAGCAGATCAATGATTTGCTTGGGCTTTTTGGTTTTCGCGGCCACATCAGGGCCAGATGAGGCGGGCCAGGGCGGGGAAGTCGGGCGCCGTCTCCCAGCCCGGCAGGGCGATCTGGGCTTTCAGGTGGCTGTAGCGGTGCAACAGCAGCAGGCGCATGAGGACTTCGCGCTGGCTGCGCGCAAACGGCCGCCCGTGATAGCCGTCGAAGAAGGCGTCGATGCGCGCAGCGTCACCGGCAGCCAGGAAACACAGGGGGCCTAGCCAGTCGTTCTCTGGCGGACCCACCAGACCGTCGCCAAAGTCGAACATCGCCGTCAGCGCGCCCTCCTGCTGCAGCAGGTTGAAGGGCGTGTATTCGCCCGTCAGGATCACGTCGGGGCCTTCGGGCACCGGACCTTGAACAAAGGACGCCACCTGCGCCAGCAGATGCGCGGGCAGGCCGGTTCGCTGCTGTCGCGCCTGGCAGCGAATTCGCTGGCCCTGTAGAAAGTCCGCCCAGCGCGGCGCCAGTGTCGGCATGGCGCCCAGGGGCAGCGCGTGCACCTCGGCGGCCAGGCGGCCCAGACTGCGCAGAATCGTGCAGCGTTCGCGCTGGGGCAGCACAGGCCAGGCAAGGTCCAGCGGCGTACCCGGCAACTGTGTCATCACCAGATACGGCCAGCCCTCATGGTCGTCGCTGTCCACCAGTCGCGGGGTAGGCAGCGACAGACGACCGTGCAGATGCGTCAGCATTGCGCGCTCGAACGCGAAATGGTCGCGCAGGAAGGGAGGGTAGACCTTGATCACCAGGTCGTGGCCCAGCAGCGCCACCAGGACGGTGCCCTTGCCAGCGGGTACTGCCGGCGCGGGGCTGTAGCGCGCTGCCAGGGCCGCGACGGTCCCGATCCAGCGGGCAGGGTCTTGCTGGAGGGCGTCAAATTCTTCGACGTCCGGATTCGCGGACCATTGTGATGTGCAGGTCATGAATGGGTTGAGGCCGGCTTGTGGAGCGAACCGTATTCTGTGCGGCGGGTTTGGCGATCCCAGCACAGCCTCGGTGCAGCCTCCGAGCAGGCGCATGCGAGACTGCGCCGCCATCATGACCAGTCACCGCCCGCTGTCACCGCTGACCATCGCCGTAGCGGGGCTGGTGGCCTTGGGGGTGGCGATGGGCATCGGCCGCTTCGCCTTCACGCCGTTGTTGCCCATGATGCTGGCAGAGGGGTCTACCGACCTGCCAGGCGCCAGCCTGCTGGCCAGCGCCAATTACCTGGGGTATCTGGTGGGTGCGCTGGCCTGCACCTTCCAGCCCTGGTTGTGGCAGCGACTGGGCCGACACGCTGGATCCGACGGCCCCCGGCGGGTGCGCTACGGCTTGGTCGCCACCGCCTTGCTGACCCTGGGCATGGCGGTGCAGCTTCAGGCAGCCTGGCCGGTGCTGCGCTTTGCTGCCGGCGTTGCCAGCGCCGTGGTCTTTCTTTACACGTCCGGGTTCTGCCTCGAGCAGCTTGCGCGGTTGGGCGTGCCGGCCATGGGAGCGCTGATTTATGTGGGCCCCGGCCTGGGCATCGTGGTCAGCGGGCTGGCGGCCAGTGCGCTGGTCTATCTGCAGGTGCCTGCGGCTTGGGGCTGGGGGACGTTTGGTCTGCTGGCCGCGCTGATGACGGCGGCGGTGTGGCGTGTGTTCGATGGGCACCGCGCCCAGGCCGTGTTGGCACCTGCGCTTGGCGTTACCGGGGCGTCGCCTGCACCGCCCCATGGCAAAGCCGGTGAGATGGTGCTGCTGACGCTGGCCTATGGCCTTGCTGGCGTGGGTTACATCATCACCGCCACCTTCCTGCCCGTCATCGCCCGGCAAGCCCTGCCCGGGTCCGCCGGGCTGGACCTGTTCTGGCCGTTGTTCGGAGCGGGGGTGACCGCAGGGGCGGTCATCGCCTCCCGCGTCCGCTCGGCAGGAGACCTGCGGCTGCGCCTGGCGGCCTGCTATGCGCTGCAGGCGGCAGGTGTGGCCGCCAGCCTGGTGAGCCCCACGCCGGCCGGCTTTGCGCTGGGCAGTCTGCTGCTGGGCCTTCCCTTCACGGCGCTGACCTACTTCGCCATGCAGGAGGTGCGCCGCCTGCGGCCGCAGCAGGCCGCGCCGTTCATGGGCCTGCTCACTGCGGCCTACGGTCTGGGACAGGTGGTGGGGCCGCCCATGGCCGCATGGCTGGTGGGCCGCAGCGCGAGCGCCGCTGCGGGCTTTGCCACCTCGTTGTGGATCGCCGCGGGGCTGCTGCTGCTCGGTGCGGCCCTGTACGTGTTGATCTGGTGGCGGCATCCTGTGCGGTGAAGCTCTGCGCAAGACGGTGGGCACGGCGCCGCTGACTTGCCGTGACCTTCGGCAGAGGTCCAGCCCGAAATGAGGGGCCACTCCAGGCGATGGCCAACACGGGCAGAGAAATAGGGCATCCTTCGCTTCCTGCGCAGCGGCCGAAGGGGCCGGATGCGCCTGCATCGGAGGCTTCCATGATCACCCCACACGACCTGGCCCAGAGCCTGGACCTTCCCAAGCGCGCGGTGGCGCTGGTGCTGGCGGGCGGGCGCGGCAGCCGGCTCAAGAGCCTGACGGACAACCGGGCCAAGCCAGCCGTCTACTTCGGCGGCAAGTTCCGCATCGTGGACTTCGCGTTGTCGAACTGCCTGAACTCCGGCATCCGGCGCATGGGCGTGATCACGCAGTACAAGAGCCACAGCCTGCTGCGGCACCTGCAGCGCGGCTGGGCTTTCCTGCGGCCGGAGATGAATGAGTTCGTTGACCTGCTGCCGGCACAGCAGCGCGTGGACGAGGAGTCGTGGTACCGCGGAACGGCCGATGCGGTGTACCAGAACCAGGACATCCTGGCCGCCTACGGTGCCGACTACGTGGTGGTACTGGCCGGCGACCACGTCTACAAGATGAATTACGCGGTGATGCTGGCGGATCACGTGGCCATGGGGCGCGAGGTGACCGTGGGCTGCATCGAGGTGGACCGCCAGGAGGCGCGCGCCTTCGGCGTGATGGCCATCGACGAACGGCGCAACATCACGGCTTTCGTGGAAAAGCCCGCCGATCCGCCCGCCATGCCCGGTAGACCGGACCGGGCGCTGGCCAGCATGGGCATCTACATCTTCAACGCACGCTACCTGTACCGGGAATTGGAGCGTGACATCGCGGACCCGAATTCGAGTCACGATTTCGGCAAGGACATCATCCCCAAGGCCGTCCAGGCCGGCAAGGCGGCGGCACATCCCTTCGAGCTCAGCTGCGTGGGCCGTCGCCTGGGTGCTGAACCCTATTGGCGCGATGTCGGCACCATCGACGCCTACTGGGACGCCAACATCGATCTCACGGCCACCGATCCCTTGCTGAACCTGTACGACACGCGCTGGCCCATCTGGACGTACCAGCCGCAGCTGCCTCCGGCCAAGTTCGTGCACAACGTCGAGGACCGGCGGGGCATGGCCATCGAGTCGCTGGTGTCCGGTGGGTGCATCGTTTCCGGCTCGGTTTTCCGCTCGGTGCTGTTCTCGCAGGTGCGTGTGCACTCGTTCTCGAACGTCCAGTGGAGCGTGCTGCTACCCGGTGTGACGGTGGGCCGTGGCGCCCGCCTCAACCGCGTGGTGGTGGACCGCGGATGCCAGATCCCGGACGGCGTCGTCATTGGGGAGGACCCGGTGGAAGACGCGCGCCGCTTCATCCGCACCGAAAGCGGCATCACCCTGGTCACGCGGGACATGATGATCGCCGCCACCGGAGGCTTTGAGCGGGTACCTTTTGAATGAGGGTGCTGCACGTCGCCGCTGAAGCGCATCCGCTCGTCAAGACAGGCGGCCTGGCCGATGTGATGGGTGCCTTGCCCCAGGCGCAGCAAGCCCTGGGGGGCATGCAGGCACGCCTGCTCCTGCCAGGGTGGCCCGCCGTGATGAAGGGGGTGGTCGCGGTGGAGCCAGTGGCCTCGCTGGGCCCCTGCTTCGGCGCCGCGAAGGTGCGCTTGCTGAAGGCCTCTCTGCCTGAAGGCGGGCTGAGCGTGTACGTGATCGACGCGCCCTTGTTGTACGGGCGCTCGGCCAATCCTTACCATGACGAGGCGGGCCTGGAATGGCCTGACAACCTGCAGCGTTTCGGCCTGCTGGGCTGGGTTGCGGCGCAGATTGCCGCGGGCGGGCTGGACCCGTCGTGGCAGCCCGACCTGGTGCACGCGCATGACTGGCATGCGGGCATGGCTTGCGCCTACCTCAAGGCGCACGCGGCGACGGCACCTTCGGTCTTTACGGTGCACAACCTGGCCTATCAGGGGCTGTTTCCGCACCAGGACAGCGCTTTGCTGGGCCTGTCGTCACGCTTCATGAGTTCTGCCGGGCTGGAGTACCACGGCCAGTTGTCCTTCATGAAGGCGGGCCTGAAATTCTGCGACCGGCTGACCACCGTCAGCCCTACCTATGCGCGGGAAATCACCACCCCGGAGTTCGGCTGCGGCATGGACGGGGTGCTGCGCAGCCGTGAGGATGTCCTCAGCGGCATCCTCAACGGCATCGACGATCAGGCCTGGAACCCTTTGCGAGACCCCGCATTGGCCGGACCGTATGCGCCTTACGGCCCGGACGATCTGGCGGGCAAGGCCACCTGCAAGGCCGCCTTGCAGGCAGAAGTGGGGTTGCCGGTGGACCCTTCGGCGCCGGTGGTGCTGGCCCTGAGCCGGTTGACGGCGCAAAAGGGGTTGGATCTGCTGCTGGCAGCGCTGCCCACCTTGCTTGAGCAGGGCGGGCAGTTGGTGGTGCAGGGCACGGGAGATGCAGCGCTGGAGCACGCCTTCACGCAGGCAGCGCAAGACCATCCGCGCAGCGTCGCCACCCTCATCGCCTATGACGAACATCGGGCGCACCGGCTGGTGGCCGGCGCCGATCTCATTGCCGTGCCATCCCGCTTCGAACCCTGCGGTCTGACCCAGCTGTATGGCCTGCGCTACGGCACGCTGCCGCTGGTGCGCGCCACCGGTGGCCTGGCTGACACGGTGGTCGGGTTGAACTCAGCCCCTGCCGCGGGCCTGCCGGCCAATGGCTTCAGCTTTGCCGAGCCCACGCCTGCCGCTTTCGAGCGCGCCCTGGTGCACGCGCTGAACGTCTGGCGTGAGCCGGCGCTGCGCCGGACCTTGCAGCGCCGCGGCATGACCCAGGACCTTTCCTGGACGCCTTCCGCCGTCAAGTACCGCGCCCTCTACGCGGAACTGCTGCCCGAAGCGGCCGGCGTCTGATCCGGCCAGGTGGCCAGCAACAGCCCGGCCAGGGCCATGGCAAAGGCCACGGCGTGGGCGGTGCCGAAAGGCTCCCCCAGCCAGGCCACGCCCACGGCAGCGGCGCTGACGGGCAGGCAGACCGTGAAGATCCCGGCTCGGGATGCGGGCACATGGCGCAGCCCACGCATCCACAGCCATACCGTGGCCACACTGGCCGCCAAGGCGTAGAACACCAGCAGGCCCCAGGTGGAGCGGCTCACGCTGGAAAAATCGAAGCTCCACGCCTGCCACAGGCCAAAGGGCGTGATGAGGGCCAGGCCCCAGAGGTTGATCAGGGCGCTGATGCGCTGCGGCGAGACGCTGGCGGCCAGACGCTTGCCGATGACCACGTAGCTGGCCTCGCAGATCACCGCCCCCAGCAGCAGGGCATAGCCCCACCAGGGTGCCGAGGCCGGGCCGCCATCGCCCGGTGCCTGGGCCAGCGCCAAGGTGGCGATGCCCGACCCAGCCAGCGCGATGGCGCCCTTCACGCGCGCCGTGATGCGTTCACCCAGGAACAACCAGGACATCAGCGCCACCACGGCGGGGATGGCCGCCATCACCACCCCGGCCGCCACGGCCGACGTGGCGGCCACGCCGAACAGCATGCAGATGGAGAAACCGAAGTTGCCGAGGAAGCTTTCCCAGAACAGGAGCCGGCGGTCTCTGGGAGACAGGGGCGCCTCGCCTGGCTGGCGACGCAGCCAGGTCACCATGGCCACTGCGGCGATGCCAAAGCGCAACCACGCCAGCAGAAAGACAGGAAGGGCCGCCACCAGCAAGCGCGACAAGCCCACATAGCTGCCCACCAGGGCCATGCTGGCGGCCAGGCAGGCGAAAGCCGCCCAGGGAACCGGCTTCATGAAGCGCTCAGAAGGCGGCCGCGTAGCGGTCGCGCTCCCACGGGGTGACGTGGCAGGCCCACTGCGTCCACTCGTCACGCTTCAGGCGCAGGAACTCGCGGGTGAGTTCCTCACCCAGGGCGCCGCTGATCACGGCGTCGGCTTCCAGCGCGTCCAGGGCCTGCGACAAGGATTGCGGCAGCAGGCCGATGCCTCTTTCGCGCAACTGCGCCAGCGTGCAGTCGAACAGGTCATCGGTCACCTCGGGCCCCGGGTCCAGCCGGCGGTCAATGCCATCCAGCCCTGCGGCGATGAGGGCCG
>JBIKMY010000413.1:0-2575 GCA_044358945.1 Rubrivivax sp. | reverse complement strand
CGCGACATGCTCAAGGGCGAATTCTTCACCCTGTCGCTGTTCGTGCTGCTGGGCATCTCGGTGATGTGCTCGGCCAATCACTTCCTGGTGGTCTACCTGGGCCTGGAGGTGATGAGCCTGTCGCTGTACGCGCTGACGGCCTTGCGGCGCGACCATGGGCGCAGCACTGAAGCAGCGATGAAGTACTTTGTGCTGGGCGCCCTGGCCAGCGGCTTCCTGCTTTACGGCCTGTCCATGCTGTACGGCGCCACGGGGTCCCTGGAGATCCCCAAGGTCTTCGAGCAAATCGCCGCCGGCCGCATCAACCGTGAAGTGCTGGTGTTGGGCGTGGTGTTCGTGGTCTCAGGCCTGGCCTTCAAGCTCGGGGCGGTGCCGTTCCACATGTGGGTGCCCGACGTCTATCACGGCGCCCCCACGGCGGTCACCCTGATGATCGGCGGTGCCCCCAAGCTGGCCGCGTTTGCCATCACCATCCGCCTGCTGGTGGAAGGCCTGCATGGCCTGGCGGTGGACTGGCAGCAGATGTTCATCGTGCTGGCCGTGGCCTCCTTGGCCGTGGGCAACCTGGCGGCCATCGCCCAGACCAACCTCAAGCGCATGCTGGCCTACTCCACCATCGCGCAGATGGGCTTTCTGCTCCTGGGCCTGAGCGCCGGCGTGGTCAGCGGCAACACGCTGTCGGCAGCCAACGCCTACAGCTCGGCCATGTTCTACATCGTCACCTACGTGCTGACGACCTTGGGAACCTTTGGTCTCATCCTGTTCCTCTCGCGCGAGGGCTTCGAAAGCGAAGAGGTGTCCGACCTTGCCGGTCTGGCCCGGCGCCGGCCCTGGCTGGCTGGCGTGATGTCGGTGTTCATGTTCTCGCTGGCCGGCATTCCGCCGATGGTGGGTTTCTTTGCCAAGCTGGCGATCATCCAGGCGCTGGTCACCACCAACGTCACCCTCTACATCGTGCTGGCGGTGGTGGCCGTGGTGTTCTCCCTGGTGGGCGCGTTCTATTACCTGCGTGTCGTCAAGGTGATGTACTTTGATGAACCGACGGATGCAACACCGGTCATCCAAGGCACGGGGACCGCGGCCTTGCTGGCGGTCAACGGCGCAGCCGTGCTGCTGCTTGGGCCGTTCTCAGGCGGTCTGCTGGGCTTGTGCCGCGACGCCATCGTCAAGGCGCTCGCCTCCTGAGCCTCACGCGAGAGCCCGCCTTGGCCCCGAAGGAAACGGGCGATGCCGCCGAAACCGGCGACACGGCCGATGCAGCCGACCAGGGCCTGCGGGAGACGCTTCTGCAAGCGCACACGCTTCTGCAGGGCGGTTTCCTGACGGTGCGGCGTGACACCGTGGGCCTGCCCGATGGCACTTCGGCCACGCGCGAATTCGTGGTGCACCCCGGCGCCGTGGCGGTGGTGCCCGTGCTCGATGACGGGCGCGTGGTGATGGTGCGCCAGTTCCGTTACCCCCTGGGCCAGGTGCTGCTGGAGTTCCCCGCCGGCAAGATCGACCCCGGCGAGCCGGTGTGGCACTGTGCCCGGCGCGAGCTGCGCGAGGAAACCGGCTACACCGCGCGCGAATGGGCCCGCGCCTGCCGCATTCACAACGCCGCAGCCTACTCCACCGAGGGCATCGAGATTTGGTTTGCCCGTGGCCTTCAGCCGGGCCCGCAGGCCCTGGACGCCGGCGAATTCCTTGAAGTGGTGGCCACGACGGAAGACGAACTTGACCGTCTGGCCCAGGCCGGCGAACTCACCGACGTCAAGACCCTGGTGGGTCTGCAATGGCTGCGCCAATGGCGCCGGGGCGAGTGGTCTCTATCCTGGCAGCCGTCTCGCGAAAGCTGAGCGCCTGATAATCCAGCCATGAAAGTGCTGGATCTGCGGTGTGCCAACGGGCACGGCTTCGAGGGCTGGTTCGGCTCTGAAGACGATTTCCTGGACCAGAACGGACGCGGCCTGGTGGAGTGCCCGCTGTGCGCAGACCACGTCATCACCCGCCTGCCCAGCGCCCCCCGGCTGAATCTCTCCGGCGCCCGCGAGCCCGCGCCGGCCCCGGCCAAGGCCGAACCCGCCGCCGCCGACCTGCAAGCGATGTGGATGCAGGTGGTGCGCCACGCCATCGAGAACACCGACGACGTGGGCGAGCGCTTTGCCGAAGAAGCCCGCCGCATCCACTACGGCGAAACCGACGCCCGCGGCATCCGCGGCGTGGCCTCCCCCCAGGAGCGCCAGGCGCTGCACGAGGAGGGGATCGAGGTGCTGTCGCTGCCGATTCCGCCGGCCTTGAAGGGGCCGGTGCAGTAGGGGTTTCGAAGTCGGCCTGCAGCGACAGGGCTGGGTGCGGATCAACCTGGGCGCACAGTCATGCGCCGTATTTCACACGCCATTGAGCACTGGACGATGAGATGCCTTGAGTGTGGTTTCTAGCGACCGCGCCTCGGCACCGGACGAGCAGACCTTCCAGGAAAAACGGCAGCGTTCGCGGATGTAGCGCTGGCAGAGTCGTTTGGCTTGTGCCGGATGGGTGACGCGCTCGGAGGACTGGAACTGCGCGCGAGCGAAGAACAAGTACTGAGCGAATA
>JBIKMY010000411.1:0-2578 GCA_044358945.1 Rubrivivax sp. | reverse complement strand
CTGTTCGGCATGCTCGGCATGGGCATTGCGGTGGTGGCCACCATCCTGGGCCCGCGGGTCACCGCCGCTGGGGTGCCCTACATCGTGGGTGCCCTTGTGGTGGGCGGTGCCATCGGCCTCATCGCCGCCAAGAAGGTGCAGATGACGCAGATGCCCGAGTTGGTGGCTTTGATGCACAGCCTGGTGGGTCTGGCGGCCTGCCTGGTGGGTTTTGCCAGCTACGTCGACACGTCTGTGGCCTACACCGGCGCCGAGAAGGTGATCCATGAGGTGGAGATCTACGTCGGCATCCTCATCGGCGCGGTCACGTTCTCCGGCTCCATCGTCGCCTTCGGCAAGCTCAGCGGCAAGATCGGCGGCAAGCCCCTGCTGCTGCCGGCGCGCCATCTGCTGAACCTGCTGGCGCTGCTGGTGGTGATCTGGTACGGACGCGAGTTCGTCCTGGCGCCTGATGTCAACGCCGGCATGACGCCGTTGATCGTGATGACGGTGATCTCGCTGCTGTTCGGCATCCACATGGTGATGGCCATTGGCGGCGCGGACATGCCGGTGGTGGTGTCCATGCTCAACAGCTACTCGGGCTGGGCAGCAGCGGCCACGGGCTTCATGCTCAGCAACGATCTGCTGATCGTGACCGGCGCGCTGGTGGGTTCTTCGGGCGCGATCCTGAGTTACATCATGTGCCGCGCGATGAACCGCAACTTCTTCAGCGTGATCGCGGGCGGCTTTGGCGGCGGTGCGCCGGCGCCCAAGGCCGCGGGCGGTGCGGCCGAGCCCCAGGGCGAGGTGCAGCCGGTGAGCGCCACCGAGACAGCCGAGCTGCTGCGCGAGGCCAAGAGCGTCATCATCGTCCCCGGCTACGGCATGGCCGTGGCGCAGGCCCAGCACACGGTGTACGAGATCACTAAGCTGCTGCGCGAGAAGGGCGTGAACGTGCGCTTTGCCATCCACCCCGTGGCCGGGCGCATGCCCGGGCACATGAACGTGCTGCTGGCAGAGGCCAAGGTGCCCTACGACATCGTCATGGAGATGGACGAGATCAACGAGGACTTCCCCGAGGCGGATGTGTCGATGGTCATCGGCGCCAATGACATCGTGAACCCCGCCGCGCAGGACGACCCCAGCAGCCCCATCGCCGGCATGCCCGTGCTGGAAGTCTGGAAGGCCCGCACCAGCATCGTGATGAAGCGCTCCATGGCCAGCGGCTACGCCGGCGTGGACAACCCGCTGTTCTACAAGGACAACAACCGCATGCTGTTTGGCGACGCCAAGAAGATGCTGGACGAGGTGCTGGGGGCCTTGAAGGGCTGAGTCCCTGGGCTTCAGCCGGGCCGGCACCCTCAGCGCGCGCTGCCCATGACCCTGGCCATCGTCAGCGCCATGCGCGAGGAGCTGAGCGCGCTGCTCGCGTGCCTGGAAGGCCCGCGGGTGGTGCATGCGGGTGGAAGGGCCTTTCACCAAGGCCGGCTGGCCGGGCAGGAGGTGGTGCTGGTGCTCAGCGGCATCGGCAAGGTGGCCGCTTCCACCACGGCAGCCCTGCTGATCGACCGTTTTCAGGCCCGCAGCCTGGTGCTCACGGGCGTGGCCGGCGGCCTGGGGCCGGGGGTGAAGGTGGGTGATGTGGTGGTGGCCGAGGCCCTGCTGCAGCATGACATGGACGCCTCGCCGCTGTTCCCGCGCTGGGAGGTGCCGCTGACCGGGCGCGCCCGCTTTGCTGCCGATGCTGGCTTGCGCGACGCCCTGGCCCGCGCCTGCCGGCAGGTGCTGGCCCAACCCCATCCCGGGCTGGCCGCCCTGGCGTTGCACGACCCGCGTTGCCACCAGGGCCTGGTGGTCAGCGGTGACCGCTTCGTGTCGTCTGCAACGGAAAGTGCCGGCCTGCGTTCTGCCCTGCCCGACGCCCTGGCCGTGGAGATGGAGGGGGCGGCCATGGCGCAGGTTTGCGCCGACTTCGGTTGCCCGCTGGGCGTACTGCGCACCGTGTCCGACCGGGCGGATGATTCGGCGCATGTGGACTTCGGCCGTTTCGTGGCCGAGGTGGCAGCCGAGTACTCGCGCGACATCGTCCTGGCCGCCTTGGCGGGCGGGCTGGGGACCGCATCGGCCTCCAACGACCGAAGAGAACCCGCCTGAACCGGCCCGAAAGGGCCCGGCGGCCCCCACCCAGCCGGACGACCTATCGAATCCCCCGATGCGCAGTCGTCAGCCCGTCGTCAGAATCGGCGGCGGAGGACGACAGCATGCACAGACCATGGCTCGTGCAATACCCGCAGGGAGTGCCGGCCGAGATACCGGCCGATGCCTACCCCTCACTCGTGGCCTTGATGCAGGAGAGCTTCGAGCGCTACCGCGACTTGCCGGCCTACCGCTTCATGGGCAGCACGCTGAGTTTCGGCCAGCTGGAAGAACAGTCGCGTGCGCTGGCCGCCTGGCTGCAGGCGCAGGGCTTGCAGCGCGGCGACCGGGTGGCCGTGATGCTGCCCAACGTGCCGCAGTACCCCATCGTCGTGGCCGCCATCCTGCGCGCCGGGCTGGTGGTGGTGAACGTGAACCCGCTGTACACCGCGCGCGAACTTGA
>JBIKMY010000412.1:0-2578 GCA_044358945.1 Rubrivivax sp. | reverse complement strand
AACAAAGAACCGACTGAGAGAAGATCTAGAGCACGCCTACCCAGCCATAGTAGCAGCATTCGGCGCGCTGAAGGCCCAGCGCCGCACCACGGCCACCAGGCGGTCCGGGTCGATGGGCTTGGTGATCACATCGTCCATCCCGGCCTGCAGGCAGCGCTCGCGGTCTGCGGGCAGGGCGTTGGCCGTCATCGCCACGATGGGCACACGAGGCCCGTCGGTGCGTGCACGTATGCGGCGCGTAGCCTCCAGGCCGTCCATCACCGGCATCTGCATGTCCATGAAGACCAGGTCGAAGGTCTCGGACTGCAGGCGCTGCAGCGCCTGGACGCCGTCTTCGGCGGTGTGCACTTCCGCGCCGGCGTAGGACAGCATCTCGCCGGCAATGAGCAGGTTGACCTCGTTGTCGTCCACCACCAGCACGCGCACCCGGCGCGCCTCGGCGGTGCCGGGCGCCATGGTGCCGATACCACCCAGCGCGGCCAGCACGGGCAGGCTGCCGTCCGCGGACGTGGGTGCTGCGGCCGCGGCCAGACCGAAGCGCGCCGAGAACCAGAAGGTCGAGCCCTCGCCCAGCCGGCTGTCCACCCCCACCTGACCGCCCATCATGTCGGCCAGACGGGCGGCGATGGCCAGGCCCAGGCCCGTGCCCCCGTACTGTCGGCTGGTGGAGGGGTCGGCCTGGTGAAAGCTCTGGAACAGCCGCTGGCGGTGCTCCGGGCTCAGGCCGATGCCTGTATCGCGCACGGCGCAGCGCAGCACCACGTCCTGCGCACCCTGCTCCAGCCGTTCCACGCGCACCCGGATCTCGCCGCGTTCCGTGAACTTCACGGCGTTGTTGCCGTAGTTGATGAGGATCTGGCCCAGGCGAAGCGGATCGCCCACCAGGGCGTCGGGCACGTCCGGGCCCACTTCGATGCTCAGCTTCAAGCCCTTGGCCGTGGCCTTGTCCACGATGAGGTTGGAGAAGTTCTCCAGCACCGCAGCCAGTGAGAAATCGATGTGCTCGAGGCTGAGCTTGTCGGCCTCGATCTTGGAGAAGTCCAGGATGTCGTCGATGATGCCCAGCAGGTGCTGGGCCGACTGCTGTATGCGCTCCAGGTAGTCGCGCCCGCGTTCATCCGTGGCCTGGCGCAGCGCCAGGTGCGTGAGGCCCAGCACGGCGTTCATGGGCGTGCGGATCTCGTGGCTCATGTTGGCCAGGAAGGTGGACTTGGCCTGGCTGGCGCGCTCGGCCTCGTCCTTGGCGATCTTCAGCTCCTCCACCAGGCGCAGCCGCTCGCTGACGTCGCGCACGATGAGGGTGAAGTAGGTCTGCCCGTCCTGCACCCACTCGGAGATGTTCATCTCCACCTGCAGGGCCTGCCCGTCGGCACGCTGGGCCGTGGTCTGCTGGGGCGAGGCGCCCGGCATCGCACCCCCCACTTCAGCGGCCTCGACCGTGCGCTGGCGGGCGCGGTCGATGATGACCGCCGCCTCGGGCAGGAAGGCGTCCAGCGCCTGCCCCAGGGCCGCGCCAGCCGGCAGCCCGAAGATGCGCTCGGCGGCGACGTTCCAGGTCACGATGCGGTGCTGCGGATCGGCGGAGATCACCGCATCCGGGATGCTGGCCACCATCTTGTCGAGCTTGGCGATCTCCTGCCGGATCTGGGCGCGCAGAGCCAGGCGCTCGAGGTGGGTGGCCAGGCGCTGACGCGTGGCACTCACCTCGAAGGGCTTTTCGATGAAGTCGATGGCGCCCTCGTTGAAGGCGCGGTCGCGGTGGCTGCGCTCGTTGTGCGCCGAGCAATAGATCAAGGCGCACTGGGGCTGCAGGGCGTGGATGCGCTGGCCCACCTCGAAGCCGCTCATGTCCGGCAGGTTCAGGTCCAGGATGGCGAGCTGGAAATCGGCCCGCGCCACGATGCGCAGCGCCTGGGCGCCGGACTTGGCGAAAGACGCCTCCACCGCAGCGCCGGAGAGCAGTTCCCCCATCAGGCGCAGGTTGTCCGCCAGGTCGTCCAGCACCAGCACCCGGATCGGGTCGCCTCCCAGGCGCGCGTTCCCCAGGTCCATCAGGCGGCCTCGCCCAGGGCCTCGTCCAGGCGCTTGAGCACCAGTTCGGAGTCCTGCTCCTTCAAGGCCGCTCCCAGCGCATCGAGCAGGGTGCGCTGGAGCGCGGTGTCGCTGATCTGGCCGATCAGCGCCTCGACGCGGCGGATCTGGCCCAGCTCGGCCGCGTCGCGGATGTCCTGGACCAACGCTCTGGCCTGCGGCTGGCCCAGGGCCTCGCGCAGGTGCTGAACGCCTTGCGACGCCGCCGGGGCCTCGGATGGCGCCTGGGCATACCGGTATTCGATCTTCAACAGGCCGGCAATCTTCTGCAGCAGGGCCAGGCTCTCCACGGGCTTGGGCACGAAGGCATTGGCGCCCGCCGCCGCGCTGCGCACCTGATCGTCCGCGAAGGCGCTGGCCGAGGCCACGACGATGGGCGTCTGCGGCGCGTGGGTGCCGGAACGGATGGCGTGGATCAGGTCGAACCCGTCACGGTCGGGCATCACGAGGTCGGTGATCACAAGGTCGAAGGGACGCTGCGCATGGG
>JBIKMY010000409.1:0-2587 GCA_044358945.1 Rubrivivax sp. | reverse complement strand
CTCGCGCGATGGCTGATCTCCAGCGGTCTGGAGCACTGGGCCCAGCAGGTGCCGGGCAGCTTTTCGGGCATGACGCCCCAGGGACAGGGCTTGCTGCTGGTCCCTATTTACGCGCAGGCGCCAGATACCGTGGAGGCCTTGCAGGCGTTCTTCTCCAGCGCGGTGCGGGCCTTGGGGGTGGGGGTAGGCGTGGGCCGTTGGGATTTGCGCGTCATCGGCCCGCTGGTGCCCGGCCCTGCGTGCCAGGTGCAGCGCCAGCTTGCGCAGGGCGGCTGGCCGGTCAGCTGACGTCCACGCAGTGGATGCCGAAGACGCCTGCGCGGCGGTCGGCGAAGTAGCGCTCCAGTGTGAGCCGCACGGTGCGGAAGGCCAGATCGTCCCAGGGCACCTCGTCCTCGCGGAACAGGCGGGCCTCGATGGATTCCGGGCCGGGCGCGAAACGGGTGTCCTGCAGCCTGGCGCGGTAGAAGAAGTGCACCTGGCCCACGCGCACCACGTTCAGCACCGTGAACAGGCCCTCCACCACGATGCGCGCGCCAGCTTCCTCGTCGGTTTCCCGCACGGCGCCGGCCTCGGTGCTTTCGCCCAGTTCCATGAAGCCGGCCGGCAGCGTCCAGAAGCCATGGCGGGGCTCGATGTTGCGGCGGCACAGCAGCACGCTGTCTTCCCACACGGGCACCGTACCCACCACGTTCAGCGGGTTCTCATAGTCGATGTGCGCGCAATTGCCGCACATGGCGCGTTCACGGTTGTCGTCAGCGGGCACCCGGTAGGTCACGGCGCCGCCGCAGGCACGACAGTGGCGGATGCGTGGACGGTGAAGCATGGGATGAGTGTAGCCAGGGCCCGGGCTTCGACGCGCATGGCATCATCATCGCTGGCCCCCCCGCACGGAATCACCGCCCATGGAACTGTTCAACTATTTCCGATCATCGGCCTCGTACCGGGTGCGCATCGCCCTGGCGCTCAAGGGCCTGGACTACGACTACCGCAGCGTGCATCTGCAGAAGAACGAGCAGCTGGGCGAGGTCTATGCCTCGGTGTCGGCGGCAAGGCTGGTGCCGCTGCTGCGCGACGGTGAGCACCTGATCACGCAGTCTCTGGCCATCATCGAGTACCTGGAGGAGACCCACCCCGCGCCCGCGCTTCTGCCCAGCGACGCTGCCGGGCGTGCCCGGGTGCGGTCGCTGGCCATGGACATCGCCTGCGAGATCCACCCCTTGAACAACCTGCGTGTGCTGCGCTATTTGGTGAGCTCGCTGAAGGTCACGGAGGAGGACAAGGACCGCTGGTACCGCCATTGGGTGGAGACCGGGTTGGAAGTGGTGGAGCGGCGGCTGGCCGAACAGCCCTCCACCTATTGCCATGGCGAGGCTCCGGGCTTGGCCGACTGCGTGCTGGTGCCCCAGATCTTCAACGCCCGACGCTTCAACTGCCGGCTGGAGCACGTGCCGAACGTGATGCGGGTCTTTGACGCCTGCATGAAGCTGGACGCCTTCGAAAAGACGCGGCCCGAAGCCTGCCCGGATGCTGGCTGACGGCATCCGCCCTGAGATGCGTTGCGCGGTGCGCGGGGCCCGCCCGTGAGCACGGCCCAAGGCGGTTTGCTGCCGGTGGATTGGGACGCGCCCGGATCGGTGGGTGCACTGATGTCCACGCGCCAAGGGGGCTGCGGGGCCGGCCCCTTCGCCAGTTTCAACCTGGGCGACCATGTGGGAGACGACCCCGCCACTGTGGCTGCGAACCGCGCGACCTGGCAAGCGCTGATGCCCGGCGCAGGCCTGGCGTGGCTGACGCAGGTGCATGGCGCGGTGGTGGTGGAGGCGGCTCAGGCCGCTCGCGCTGCGCTGCAGGGCGAGCTGCCCCCGCAAGCCGATGGCAGCTGGACCGCTGAGCCTGGCGTGGCCTGCGTGGTGCAGGT
Organism: Rubrivivax sp.; assembly: GCA_044358945.1. GTDB lineage: Bacteria > Pseudomonadota > Gammaproteobacteria > Burkholderiales > Burkholderiaceae_C > Rubrivivax. The sequence goes on along the minus strand of JBIKMY010000409.1, from coordinate 666 downwards.
GGCCGATTGCCTGCCGGTGTTGTTTGCCGCCCGCAACGGGCGGGCAGTGGGGGCTGCCCATGCAGGCTGGCGTGGCTTGGCTGCCGGGGTGCTGGAGCGAACGGTCGAGGCGGTGGCGCAGGCGGCGGAATGCGAACCCGCGGACCTGGCCTGCTGGCTCGGGCCGTGCATCGGCCCCCGGCAGTTCGAGGTGGGGGCCGATGTGGTGCAGGCGTTTGGCGGCGGTGAACGCTTCCTCAGCCGTTCGCGCCCGGATGGGCAGGCCCGCTGGCTGGCCGATCTGCCCGGCCTGGCCCGAGACCGCCTGCAGACTTTCGGTCTGCATCACATGGCGGGCGGCATCTGGTGCACGGTCGAGGACCGTTCACGTTTCTTTTCGTTCCGGCGCGACGGGGTCACCGGACGCATGGCGGCTGCCGTCTGGTTGCGCGCCTGAATCGGTGTTCTGCTGAAGGGCGTCGGCCTCGGCCTCGGCTGCTCGCCTGGCGCGGCGCCGCATCGGCGTGCCCAGCAGGTACATCACGATGCTCAGGGGCAGCGCGCCGTACAGCAGCAGGGTGAACAAGGCGCCCAGCACGGTTCCTTGCGCTGACAGGGCTTCGGCCAGCGCCATCATGACCACGACGTACATCCAGGCAATGGCGATCAGGTACATCTCGACTAGGG
>JBIKMY010000408.1:0-2589 GCA_044358945.1 Rubrivivax sp. | reverse complement strand
CCATGTCGCCCACGGTGCGCGACAAGGAGCCGGTGATCCGCCAGGTGTTCATCGGCCGCGGACCGGATGTCATCGTGCCCGACGCGCTGGAGCGCAAGCTGTACGTGATCCGCAAGACGGCCTCGGCTGCCATCCAGGCGCTCAAGCTCACGCACAGCCGCGAGTACTACGTGCCCAGCATGAGCTGCCGCACCGTCATCTACAAGGGCCTGCTGCTGGCCGACCAGGTGGGCACCTACTATCTGGACTTGAAGGATGCGCGCACCGTCTCTGCCCTGGCCCTGGTGCACCAGCGCTTTTCCACCAACACCTTCCCGGAGTGGCCGCTCGCGCACCCGTACCGCATGGTGGCGCACAACGGCGAGATCAACACCGTCAAGGGCAACTTCAACTGGATGCGCGCCCGTGAAGGCGTGATGAAGTCGCCCGTGCTGGGCGACGATCTGAAGAAGCTCTACCCGATCAGCTTCGAGCACCAGAGCGACACCGCCACCTTCGACAACGCGCTGGAACTGCTGACCATGGCGGGCTACCCGCTGGCGCACGCGGCCATGATGATGATCCCCGAGGCCTGGGAGCAGCACGAGGGCATGGACGAGCGCCGCCGTGCGTTCTACGAGTACCACGCCGCCATGATCGAACCCTGGGACGGCCCGGCCGCCATGGTGTTCACCGATGGCAAGCAGATCGGCGCCACGCTGGACCGCAACGGCCTGCGCCCGGCGCGCTACTGCGTGACCGATGACGACCTGGTGGTGATGGGCTCAGAGTCCGGCGTGCTGCCCATCCCGCAGAACCGCATCGTCAAGAAGTGGCGCCTGCAGCCGGGCAAGATGTTCCTGATCGACTTCGAGCAGGGCCGCATCGTCGATGACGAGGAACTGAAGAACCAGTTCGCCAGTGCACGGCCGTACCGGCAGTGGATCGAGAACGTGCGGGTGAAGCTGGACGACATCGCCGTGCCCGCGGGCGAGGCTGCCGGCGCCGGCAGCTTCGGCGAATCGCTGCTGGACCGCCAGCAGGCCTTCGGCTACACGCAGGAAGACCTGAAGTTCCTGATGAGCCCCATGGCCGCCAACGGCGAAGAGGGCATCGGATCCATGGGCAACGACTCGCCCCTGGCGGTGCTGTCGGACAAGAACAAGCCGCTGTACAACTACTTCAAGCAGTTGTTCGCCCAGGTGACCAACCCGCCGATCGATCCGATCCGCGAGGCCATCGTGATGTCGCTCAACAGCTTCATCGGCCCCAAGCCCAACCTGCTGGACATCAACGCGGTGAACCCGCCCATGCGGCTGGAGGTGACCCAACCCGTCCTCGACTTCGAGGACATGGCCCGGTTGCGCTCCATCGAGCAGTACACGGGTGCGAAGTTCCGCTCGCACGAACTCGACATCACCTATCCGGCCTCCTGGGGCCACGAAGGCGTGGAGGCCAAGCTCGCCTCGCTGTGCGCCGAGACGGTGGACGCCATCAAGGGTGGCCACAACATCCTCATCATCACCGACCGGCACATGAGCCGCACCCAGGTGGCCATCCCCGCCTTGCTGGCGCTGTCGGCCATCCACCACCATCTGGTGCGTGAGGGCCTGCGCACCACGGCCGGCCTGGTGGTGGAGACGGGTTCAGCGCGCGAGGTGCACCACTTCGCGGTGCTGGCGGGCTACGGTGCCGAAGCGGTGCATCCGTACCTGGCGATGGAGACACTGGCCAGCCTGCACGCCGGCCTGCCGGGTGAGTTGTCGGCCGAGAAGGCCATCTACAACTATGTGAAGGCCATCGGCAAGGGCCTGTCCAAGATCATGTCCAAGATGGGCGTGAGCACCTACATGTCCTACTGCGGCGCCCAGCTCTTCGAGGCCATCGGCCTGGAGAAGGGTTTTGTAGATCAGTACTTCCGCGGTACGGCCAGCCAGGTGGGCGGCATTGGCGTGTTCGAGGTGGCCGAAGAGGCGCTGCGCATGCACCACGCCGCCTTTGGTGACGACCCCATCCTGGCCCGCATGCTGGACGCCGGTGGCGAGTACGCCTGGCGTGTGCGCGGCGAGGAGCACATGTGGACGCCGGACGCCATCGCCAAGCTGCAGCACAGCACGCGCGCGGGCAAGTTCGACACCTACAAGGAATACGCGCAGATCATCAACGACCAGAGCCGCCGTCACATGACGCTGCGCGGTCTGTTCGAGTTCAAGGTGGACCCGGCCAAGGCCATCCCGCTGGAGGAAGTGGAGTCGGCCGCCGAGATCGTCAAGCGCTTTGCCACGGGAGCGATGTCGCTGGGCTCGATCTCCACCGAGGCGCATTCCACCCTGGCCATTGCCATGAACCGCATCGGCGGCAAGAGCAATACGGGCGAGGGCGGCGAAGACCCGGCGCGCTACCGCAACGAGTTGAAGGGCATCAAGGTCACCGCGGGCACCAAGGTCAGCGACGTGATTGGCGCCAAGGTCATCGAGGCGGATTACGTGATGCAGGAAGGTGACAGCCTGCGCAGCAAGATCAAGCAGGTGGCCTCGGGGCGCTTTGGCGTCACCACCGAGTACCTGGTCAGCGCCGACCAGATCCAGATCAAGATGGCCCAGGGCGCCA
>JBIKMY010000407.1:0-2595 GCA_044358945.1 Rubrivivax sp. | reverse complement strand
GCCACCGACGACTCCAAGGATGCCGCCAGGCCCGCCGGGCGCGCAGGCCTGTCCGGCATCGCCCCTGAGGCGGCACCCGATCCGCGCTATCTGGTGCTGGTGGCCCGAGACGCGCGCTTCGACGGCCGGCTTTTCGTGGGCGTGACCTCCACGGGCGTCTACTGCCGACCGGTATGCCGCGTGCGCACCCCTGCGGAACACCGCTGCAGGTTCTTCGCCCAGGCCGCGGAGGCGGAGGCTGCGGGGTTCCGGCCCTGCCTGCGGTGCCGACCGGAACTCGCCCCGGGACTCTCGCTCATCGATTCGCCCCAGGCGCTGGGGGCGGCGGCTGCAGCCCTCATCGACGAGGCCGTGCATGCCGGACGCGCGTTGCCCATGGCGGCCGTGGCCGCTCGCCTGGGCGTGACCGACCGGCATCTGAGGCGGCTGTTCTCCCAGGCCATGGGCGTCTCGCCCAAGGCCTACCTCGACACGCGGCGGCTGCTGCTGGCCAAGCAACTGTTGACGGACACACGCCTGCCCATGGCCGATGTCGCCCAAGCCGCGGGCTATGCCAGCTTGAGGCGCTTTCACGCCACGTTTCTCAGCCACTACCGCCTGAACCCCAGTGCCCTGCGGCGCCAGCAACGCCCTTCAGGGGGCGGCCTGGAGGAAACGGCGGAGGACACGCTCGTCTGCCGCTTGGGCTACCGCCCGCCCTACGACATCGCCGGCGTGATGCGCTTTCTTCAGGAGCGCGCGGTGACGGGCGTCGAGGTCGTGGAGGGCCTGACCTGGCGACGCACGCTGAGCCTGGCCGCGCCGGCCGGGCCGGGTCAGGCCGCCTGCGGGTGGATCGCGGCCCGGTTTGATCCTGAACGGCACGAGGTCGAGGTCACCCTGTCGTCCTCGCTCCAGCAGGCCCTGGGGCCTTTGCTGGCCCGGGTGCGGCAGGCCCTGGACCTGGACGCAGACCCTTCCCGCATCGACCCGGTGCTGGCAAACATGCAGTTGAATGCCGTGCCCGCACCGCGCGGCTTGCCCGCCGTGCCGGGGCTGCGCGTGCCCGCTGGCGTTGACGGTTTCGAGACCGCTGTCCGCGTGATCCTTGGGCAGCAGGTCACGGTGGCTGCAGCGCGCACGCTGACCGGACGCCTGGTGAGTGCCCTGGGCTCACCTGTGGCCACACCCTGCCAGGGTTTGACGCATCTGTTCCCGACGGCGCAGCAATTGGCCCAGGCCAGCGCCGAGGAGATCGGGCGCCTGGGCATCGTGCGCCAGCGCGTGGGCGCGCTGCAGGCCGTGGCGCGGGAGGTGGCCCATGGCAGGCTCGTGCTGGACCGCAGCGCAGCGCTGGAACCGACCCTGAACGCCCTTCGGGCCCTGCCCGGCGTGGGCGAGTGGACGGTGCAGGTGATTGCGATGCGGGCCCTGGCCTGGCCAGATGCCTTTCCTGCCACCGACATCGCCTTGCTCAAGGCGATGCACACCCGCGACGCACGCGCCGCCGAGCACCAGTCTGCGGCCTGGAAGCCTTGGCGCGCCTATGCCGTCATGCGGCTGTGGCAATCGCTGCTCAGCCCGCCTGCGGACACCGCAGGTGCACCCTCATGAAACCGCAGATGCAACACCGGGTCACGCACCTCCAGGCGCCTCACGCCCCCAGGCTTCACACCATGCACACTGACAGCAAGCTCTTCACGCCAGCACGCCGCAGCCGAACTGCATCCTCCCCAGGGGCTGCGCAGGCACGCCTGTCCACACCCCTGGGCCCCATGACCGCACTCGCCACCGACCTGGGCCTGGCCGGGTTGTGGTTCGACGGCCAGAAGCATCATCCAGGCCCCCTGCGGGTTCCTGAGGATCCGCAGCACCCCATGCTCAAAGCCACGGCGCGCTGGCTGCATGCGTACTGGGCACGAACGCAAGACGGCGGGCACGCCCCCGCGCTCGACCTCTCCAGCGGCACCCCCTTCCAGCGCGCCGTGTGGGCCGCGCTGATGAGCATTCCGCCAGGGGCCACGTCCACCTACGCCGTCGTGGCTGCGGCTGCCGGCTCGCCTGCGGCCGTGCGGGCGGCCGGCGCAGCCATCGGGCGCAACCCGGTCAGCCTCGTCGTGCCCTGCCACCGCGTGCTGGGCAGCGGCGGTGCGCTCACCGGTTACGCGGGCGGGCTGGAACGCAAGCACGCCCTGCTGGCGCATGAGGGCGCCATCCCTGCATGACGGCGCGTCAGTTTGCGGAACTGCTGACGCTGGCGGCGCTGTGGGGCGCCTCGTTTCTGTTCATGCGGGTGGCCGTGCCGGAGTTCGGGCCAGTCATGGTCACGGAGATACGGGTGCTGCTGGCGAGCCTGGCGCTGGCGCCGCTGCTCTGGATGAGCGGGCACTGGCGTGCCCTGCGCGCCCATGCCGGGCCGCTGGTGGTGGTGGGCCTGGTGAATTCAGCCCTGCCGTTTGCGCTGTACAGCTACGCCTTGCTGTGGATCTCCACCGGACTGGCCGCCATCTTCAACGCCACCGCACCCCTGTGGGGTGCCCTCATCGCCTGGGCCTGGCTGGGTGAGCGCCTGAGCCCTTCACGCGTGCTGGGGCTGGTGCTGGGCTTTGCCGGCGT
>JBIKMY010000406.1:0-2596 GCA_044358945.1 Rubrivivax sp. | reverse complement strand
TGGGTGACGACCACCATCAAGGGCGGTTCGGGTGCGGCTGCGGCGTTTCCCATCAAGGCCTGCATGAGGCGCTCTTCCTGCGGGCCATCGATGGATGCGGTGGGCTCGTCCAGCAGCAGCACGCGCCCTCCTCGCAGCAACATGCGGGTCACCGTCACCAGTTGGCGTTGTCCGCCGGAAAGCCCCTGCCCCCCCTCGCTGATGGCAAGGCCCAGGCCCCGTGGATGCTGGGAGATCACGCTGTCCAGGCCGGTGCGCGCGCAGGCCGCCAGGATGATGTCGTCGCCGGGGTCGGCCATGCCCAGAATCAGGTTTTCCCGCAGGCTGCCGTTGAAGAGCCGGGGTGTTTGCGGCAGGTATTGCACATGGGTGCGCAGGTGCGCCTTCTCAAGTTGGGCCATGTCCACACCGTCAAGCAGCACTCGGCCCGCGTTGGGCCAATGCAGGCCACACAGCATCTTCAACAGTGTCGATTTGCCCGACCCCATGGGGCCGATGATGGCCACGCGCTCGCCAGGATGGAACGCCAGTGCATCGATCTGCACCACATCCAGACCTTCGTCGTAGGCGCAGCGAAGGCCCTCCACCCGTACGGCGCCGACGCAAGATTGCGGGCGCACCGGCTGCCCCGAAGCGGCTTCATCGTCGGAGGGCGCCTGTACGATGGGATCGAGCGCGCGCAGCGCAGCGCGTGCGTGCTGCCACTGCACCAGCACCTGCGCAATCTGGGCGAAAGGCCCGAGCGCACGGCCGCCGATGATGGAGCAGGCGATCAGGCCCCCCATGGTCAGCTCGCCGGCGTGGATCTGGTGCACCCCGGCGAAGATGAGCGCCACATAGGAAAGTTGCTGAATAGACTGACCCAGATGCGACGAGAAGGCCGCCAGGAAACGCATCTTGAGCTCGCTTGCGCTCATGCGACGCGTCAGATCCATCCAGCGCTCACGAAAGCTGGGCTCGGCCGCCAGCGCCTTGAGGGTTTCCGCGCCATCGACGGATTCGATCAGCAGCCCATTCTTCAGCGTCGCTTCGAGCGTGTTTTCGCGCGTGAGGCGGCTCACCGGGCCAGCGAACATCAACCCGGCCACCAGAGACACCGGCAGGAGGACCAGGGGGATACTCGCCAGAGGGCCGGCGATCCAGTGGATGACGGCGACGAAGAACAGGGCGAAGGGCAATTCGGCGAAGACGAAGAGCGTCGTGGACGTGAGAAAGGTCCTCACCGACTCGAACATCCGGATCTGCGCTGCGAAGGTGCCCACGGCACGGGGGCGGCGATCCAGCCGGATGGCCATGGCGCGGCTGAAGAAGGTGTCGGAGAGCTCCTCGTCGATCTCCTTGCAGGCGCGGTCGATGAGCGAGGTGCGCACCTGCTTCATCAGCAGTTCCAGGGCGATAGCCAGCCCCACGCCGATAGTCAGCACCCACAGCGTCTCGAAACCCTGGTTGGGCACCACTCGGTCATACACCTGCATCGAGTACAGCGAGCTTGCCAGGGCCAGCAGGCTCAGTACCACCGTGCCGACAATGCCTTCCGCGAAGACAGGCCAACGGGCACTCAGAGCGCGCCGGAATTGGTGGATGGCCTTAGGCTGGGGCTTGGGTGCTTGGAAATCGGTCACGGTGCGGTGGTACGCGCGGGGGCGGCAGGCAGGGCCGGGTCGGTGCGGCCGGTCAGGATGCCCAGACGCTCGTGCGCGAGTTGGGCAGTATGTTCCAGGTCGATGGCGGCGGCCACCGCCTGGGCCACCTCACGCTGGGCGTTGAGTACCTCCAGCCAGCTCTTGCGGCCGGCAGTGAACTGGCGCAGAAAGGACGCCATGATGGCCTGTGAAGCCGCTTCGACCTCGCGCGCTGTAGCGAGCTGCGCCTGCTGCGCCTCGAGTTCCAGCGCCAAGTTACGCACCTGCTGGCGCAGCTCGGTCTGCGCCTGGATGGCTGCTTCCTCAGCAGCGACAATGCGCTGGCGCGAGGCCTCGACTGCAGCCCATGAGGCCAGGCCCGCACCGGACTGGTACTCCAGCGCCAGACGCAAGGCATGGCGGGGCACCGAGTTCGAGGCTTGGGATTGGTACTCGTAGCGCAGGCCAACCTTCGGGTACAGAGCGCTCTCACTGAGACGGGCCTCGTTGCGTGCCAGCGCGGTCTGAAGTTGCAGTCGCTTGACAAGTGCCGAATGGGCCAATGCAGCTTCAACGGCCACCTCCGCCTTGGCGGTGACCTCCGGTACCGGTGCCACGGGCGCCAGCTCCATAGCGTCCAGTGGCTGACCGATCCAGGGCTCGAGGGCGTTGCGCGCGCGCCGCTGCGCGGACTCGGTGGCGGTGGCTTCGGCGCGCGCCTGCAGCCACCGCGTACGTGCCAAGGTCAAGTCAGCCTGCGAACTCACCCTCTGATCGACCCGGCGCTGGATCAGGTCCAGCAAGCGCTGGTGCGCCTGGACGTTGTCTCGTGTCTGGCCGCTGCGCCGGCGCAGCCGGTCGTGCTCACCATAAGCTTGCGCTAGCCCCAGGAGTACCTCCACGCGGGCCTCGTCAAACTGCGCCTGCGCGGTGCCAAGCTTGAGCCCCAGGGTGTCGATTTGTGCATCGGTGCG
>JBIKMY010000405.1:0-2597 GCA_044358945.1 Rubrivivax sp. | reverse complement strand
CGCCAGCGTGGCCAGGCTCGCGGCCTGCGGCAGGCGCGCCGTGGCGGCGGACAACTGCTGGCGTAACGCGGGTTCGGGACCGTCGGTGAGCTCCACCAAGGCCTTGATCAGCGTGTCGCACTGGGCCTGCTGCGCCCTCATCTGGCTGCGCGCCTGCGCCGCACCGGCGCGGGCCAGCGCTGCATCGGCCGGGGCGGTGAAGCCGGCAGCGGCGGACTGGCTCGTGAGGCGGGCGGTGGCCTCGCGCGAGGCGGCGTCCGCCTGGGCCTGCTGCAACTGTGCTTCGCAGCCGCGCAGGTTGACGTAGGCCGTGGCCACGTCAGCGGCCAGCGAGACACGCGCCTCGTGCCAGCCGGCCTCGGCGCCACGCAGGCGCTGGGCACTGGCACGCTGGCCGGCGGCTACCCCGCCAAAGAGATCAAGTTCCCAGGCGGCCTGCACGCCCAGAGCGGCGCTGGTGGAGGCGAGGGTCTCGGGCACGCTGCGTGCACGCTGCGCCGCGGCCACGCCATCCAGCCGGGGCGACGCCGCAGCATCGCTGGCAACCAGCGTGGCGCGGGCGCGTTCAATGCGCGCGCGCGCCGACGCCAGGCTGGGGCTCACGGCCTGCGCAGCGTCGATCAGCCCAGTCAGCAACGGATCGTCGAAACCGCGCCACCAACCGGCCAGCTCGGCGCTGCGGCCGCCATGCGGCAAGGGCGCCTGCCAAGCGCCTGTACTGGCGGCCACGGCCAGAACTGGGGGTTGGGAAACGGGGCCAGCGGTGCCGGCACAGCCGGTCAAGGCGGCCGCGGCCAGCAGCGTGGGCAGAAACAAGCGGTTCAAGAGAGGCTCCCAAGCATCGTGGCGGGCAGCGGCCGGCCGCGGCGCCGGGCCTCAGCCTGCACCATGGCCAGCGCGGCGCGCAGCAAGGTGCCGTGCCAGTGGTCGATGGCGCCGGGCGCGGTGTTCACGCCGGGTGCAATGACCTCGTTGATGTCCAGGCCCACATGCAGTTGCACGCCCAGGCCCTCGATGCAGATGGCCAGGCGCTGCAGTTCGTCGTCCACGGCGTCCAGCCCCAGGTGGCGCACCAGCAGCGCCAGTAGCGCGTCATGCAGCGGCTGGATGCTGCGTGCCAGGCCGTTCTCGATCAGGCCGGTGCTCTCGAGCATCTCGCGCAGGTGCAGCTTGGTGCACAGGCGGGCGTCCTCGCCCTGGCGAAGGGGCTCCAGAAAGCCGGCATAGAACCCGGCCAAGGCGTGCTCCAGAGGTAGCGAGGGGTCGGTGAAGCGCGCCAGGTCCTCGGTGGGATCCATCGGCTCCAGGAAGGCGGCGCGGTACAGGCCGGCCTTGTCGCCAAAGTAGTAGCTTATGGCTGCCACGTTCACCTGGGCCGCCTCGGCCAGTTCCCGGGTGGAGGTCTTGGCGTAGCCCTGATGGGCGAACAGGCGGATGGCTACCTGCAGCAAGCGGGCGCGGGCGTCGCCGGTCTCGGCTGGGGCACGGGAAAGGTCGACAGGCGGATTCACGCCACAAAATGTAACGGGCAATTCAAACGTTTGTTTGAATCAAACGTTTGATTCCGACTTCTCTCCAGGGTTATCCCTGACGACAACCTGGAACACCTCGGCGCAACGCTGAGGGCGCGCGATGTGCCGGTGTGGATGCGTTCAGCGTTCCGGGTCGCGGGGCCGGTCCAGCAGGGAGCGGATCAGGCCCTCTGCTGCAGCCAGACGGTCGGTCGCCTCGGACCAGGCGCGGTCAAAGTGCTGGTCCGCGACCGCCAGATCGGCCGCCGCAGCCGCCTGCGACGGCCGCACCTGCGCCAGGCGGTCCAGCGCGGAGGCGAGTTCCGTCTGCAGGCTGGCCAGGTCATGAAGGGATTGCAGTTCCCCCTCGTCCGAAGGGGGCTGGGCTCCCGATCTGGTGGCGGGATGTCCCGTGGCAGCGGACGGCAAGGGGTCGGCCAGGCATTCGGCCAAGTGCTGGACGCAGGCCGCTGAAGGCTCGGTCAGAAAACCCGCGGCGAATTGGTGCAGCACACGGCGCATCTCGTCAGCGGCCGCAGTGAGGTGCTGCGCCGCCCAGGCGGGGTCGGCCACCACGGCGGCCGGGCCGGGCTCTGCGGCACAGGCGCGCAACACCCTCACCAATTGATGGGCAAGGGCTGCCAAGGCCTCGTGGCCCACACGGTCCGCCCCCTGGGCCAGGGCGAAGGCCTGGACAGCGGCCTCGGCCGGCAACGGCAGCACGGGGGCCACGGCCCATTCGGCCAACAACATCGACAGCCGTCGCGACGCCTCGTCGGCATCGTTCAGGAAGGCGTTGAAGACCGGGATCTCCAGGCGCAGATTGCCGATGACCTTGATCTCGTCGTCCGGCTTCACGACCCGGTCGGCATTGGCCGCCAGTCCCCAGCCCGACAGGTCCAGGTCGGCCGAAGACGGCAGGCCCGGAACCGCCTCGGCCAGGCTGCGCGGCGCCCGGTTCCGGGCAGGCGCCTCGGGCACGGGTTCGGACGGCAGGACCAGATCGGGCACGGGCGCCTCGACTTCAGTCTCGGTTTCGTCAGCCGCAGGATCAGGGCCCGCGGCGGTTCCTGCGGATGGCGTGTC
>JBIKMY010000403.1:0-2610 GCA_044358945.1 Rubrivivax sp. | reverse complement strand
CTCCATCGACGGCAAGGTCGTCAACGACCTGGACTCCAAGGACCGCGACATCGCGATGGTGTTTCAGAGCTACGCCCTGTATCCGCACATGACCGTGCGCGAGAACATGGGCTTCTCGCTCAAACTGCGCAAGGCCGATGCCAAGACCATCAACCAGCGCGTGGCCGATGCGGCGCGCATCCTGAACCTGGACCAGTTGCTGGAGCGCTACCCGCGCGAGCTTTCCGGCGGCCAGCGCCAGCGCGTGGCCATGGGCCGGGCCATCGTGCGCGACCCCAAGGTCTTCCTCTTCGACGAGCCGCTGTCGAACCTGGACGCCAAGCTGCGCGTGGCCATGCGCGCCGAGATCAAGGCGCTGCATCAGCGCCTGAAGACCACCACGGTCTACGTCACGCACGATCAGATCGAGGCCATGACCATGGCCGACCGCATTGTCGTCATGCACGACGGCATCATCGAGCAGATCGGCACCCCGCTGGAGTTGTTCGACTGCCCCGGCAACCTGTTCGTGGCGCAGTTCATCGGCTCGCCAGCGATGAACGTCTTCTCTGGTGTGGTCCGTTCGGGCCAGGTGGAAGGCCTGGGCGCCCATTGGCCGCTGCCGCCGGGCATCGCGGCGGAAGGTCAGGCGGTGAGCTATGGTGTACGGCCCACCGACTTGCGTCTGGCTGCGCAGGGCATTCCCGCTCGCGTGGTCATCGTGGAGCCTACGGGCGCCGAGACGGAATTGCTGGTCGAGGTGGGTGGGCAGCAGATGGTGGTGGTGCTGCACGGGCGCACGCAGGCCCAGCCCGGTGATGCCGTTCACCTGGAGCTCGACGCAGCCAAGGCCCATGTGTTTGATGCGGCTTCGGGGCTGCGTCTCGGCTGAAGGCTGGCGGTCACATGGCGCATGTCGTCGTGATGGGCGTCAGCGGCTGTGGCAAGACCACCGTGGGCCGATTGCTGGCCCAGCATCTCGAAGTCCCGTTCATCGAGGGTGATGAACTGCATCCCCCGCGCAACGTCGCGCTGATGGCCTCAGGCACTCCTCTGACCGATGAGGACCGCACCGATTGGTTGGCTGCCGTCGGCGCCGAACTGGCGCGCCAACCCGCAGGGGCGGTGGCTTCCTGCTCGGCCTTGCGCCGGCGCTACCGCGATCAACTCCGCCTGAGCGTGCCTGGGTTGTGCTTCGTCCACCTGCATGGGTCGCGGGCCTTGTTGTCGGAGCGGCTCTTGCAGCGTAAGGGCCATTACATGCCCGCCTCGCTGCTCGACAGCCAGCTGCAGACGCTGGAGACCCCCGGGGCTGATGAGCACGCGCTGCATCTCGACATCAACGACACGCCGCAGGCGCTGGCGTATCAGGCCGCGCAGGCCCTGGAGCAAGCCTCTTCATGATCAACGCTGACACTTTTCGCCTCGATGGCCGTCTGGCCCTGATCACCGGCTCGTCCGCGGGCATCGGATGGGCCCTGGCCCGCGGTCTGGCGCAAGCAGGCGCCGCCGTCGTGCTCAACGGCCGGGATGCAACCAAGCTCGCAGCCACTGCGAAGCAGTTGCGCAGCGAGGGGCTGACGCAGGTGCACGAGCGTGCCTTCGATGTCTGCGAGGCTGCGGCCGTGCACGCCGCCGTCGAGGACATCGAGTCTTCCATCGGCCCCATCGACATCCTGGTCAACAACGCGGGTATCCAGCGCCGTGCGCCGTTCCACGAGTTCGTCGCCGCGGACTGGGACGAGCTGATGCGCACCAACCTCGACAGCGTGTTCACCGTCGGTCAGGCGGTGGCCAAGCGCATGGTGCCGCGCAAGCGCGGGCGCATCATCAACATCTGCTCGGTGCAAAGCGAACTCGGCCGCCCCGGCATTGCGCCCTACACCGCCAGCAAGGGTGCGGTGAAGATGCTGACCAAGGGCATGGCCATCGATCTGGGTCCGCATGGCATCAACGTCAACGGAATCGGGCCCGGTTACTTCAAGACCGAGCTCAACGCCAAGCTGGTGGCCGACGAGACCTTCAGCGGCTGGCTCATCAACCGCACGCCCAGCCGCCGCTGGGGTGACGTGGAAGACCTGGCCCCGGCGGCTGTCTTCCTGGCCAGTGACGCCTCGCGCTTCGTCAACGGGCACATCTTGTACGTGGACGGTGGCGTGACCGCCACCTTGTGAAACGAGAGCCACCATGACCACCCACTTCACCAAGGTTGTTCTCTTCACCGACACCGATGGCCGCGCGCGCTTTCGTGAGGAGCCCGTGCCGCTGACCGAGGGCAAGCCACAGGCGTTGCTGTCGGCGCTGCAGCCCAGTGGCGGCTACCAGCTGCGCCACAGCCCGGTGGGCTTTCGCAGCGAGTTCCACTGCACGGTCACGCCGCAGTGGGTGGTGATCCTGGGCGGCCACATGGAGATCGGCCTGCAAGATGGCAGCTCGCGCGTGTTCCGCCCGGGTGACCACTTCTACTCCACCGATACCGTGCCCGAAGGTGCCGCCTTTGACCCGCAGGTGCACGGGCATTGGAGTCGGCAGGCGGGGGCTGAGCCCTTGACCACCTTGTTCGTGCGGGACTGATGGGCGCGGCCTTGATGACGCACCGCGCTGAGCCGGTTTGTGTACCTGGGGCGGTAC
>JBIKMY010000402.1:0-2619 GCA_044358945.1 Rubrivivax sp. | reverse complement strand
CGCTCAGGCGCTCACGGCAGCCTTCACGTCCAGTTTCGTGGGCGCAATCTTCGCCGTGGCGATGATCACCTTCCTGGCCCCGCTGGTGGCGCAGTTCGCACTCAAGTTCGGGCCGCCCGAGTTCTTCGCCGTGCAGCTGCTCACCTTCTGCAGCTTCGTGGGCATGAGCAAGGAGCCCGCGGCCAAGACGCTGTCGGCCATGATGCTGGGCTTTGCCCTGGCCGCTGTGGGCATGGACTCGGTGACCGGCCAGCTGCGCATGACCTTCGGCTTCCCGGAACTGCTCAAGGGCTTTGACTTCCTGATCGCGGTCATTGGCCTGTTCGGTATCGGCGAGATCCTGCAGACCATGGAAGAAGGCCTGTCCTTCAAGGGCCGCAGCGCCCGCATCACCTTCGGCACGGTGCTGCAGACCTGGAAGGAGCTGTTCACGCACTGGAAGCTGTTCATCCGCAGCACGCTGGTGGGCTGCTGGATGGGCGTGACGCCCGGTGGTGCCACACCGGCTTCGTTCATGAGCTACGGCATGGCCCGGCGCATGTCGAAAGAGCCGGACAGCTTCGGCAAGGGCCGCATCGAAGGCGTGGTGGCGCCGGAGACGGCCGCCCACGCGGCAGGCACCGCTGCGCTGCTGCCCATGCTCACGCTGGGCATCCCGGGCTCGCCCACCGCAGCAGTGCTGTTGGGCGGCCTGCTCATCTGGGGCCTGCAACCCGGGCCCATGCTCTTCGTCGAGCAGAAGGAGTTCGTCTGGGGCCTGATCGCCAGCATGTACGTGGGCAACGTGGTGGGGCTGATCGTGGTGCTGACCACCGTGCCCTGGTGGGCCGCCATCCTGCGCATCCCCTTCTCCATCATGGGGCCGGTGATCATCATGGTGTGCGCGGTGGGCGCCTACACGGTGCACTCGTCCTTCTTCGACGTGGCGATGATGCTGGTGTTCGGCGTGGTGGGCTACCTGTTCAAGAAGCTGAAGTACCCTCTGGCACCGCTGGTGCTGGCGCTGGTGTTGGGCGACATGGCAGAGTCCAGCTTCCGGCAATCGATGCTGCTCAGCCAAGGCTCGCTGACCATCTTCTGGAGCAATCCGCTGGTGGGCAGCATTGCCGGGCTGGCCGTGCTGATGCTGGTGTGGCCGGCCTTCGGGGCGCTGCGGCGCGCGTTGCGGACCACACCGGGTGCAGGCCCGGCCGCACCCGCCGCCCCGCCCGCCTGAGCAGTCAGCCCCCACCCCAACCACCCCTGGATAAGGATTCCGAGTTCATGAAGATTGCCATCGTCGGTGCCGGTGCCATCGGCGGCTACCTGGGTGCCAGGTTGTCAGCCGCAGGCGAGGAGGTCACCTTCATCGCCCGCAACCGCAACCTGGAGGCCATCAACGCCAACGGCTTTCGCCTGATCCAGGAAGACGGCAGCGAGCTGCACGCCCCTGGGGTACGGGCGGTGCAGCGCTATGCCGAGGCCGGACCGCAAGATGCCGTGCTGCTCACCGTCAAGGCCCATCAGGTACGCGACCTGCTGCCCGACCTGCGGGGCCTGTTCGGCCCGCAGACCACGGTGGTGACCATGATCAACGGCGTGCCCTGGTGGTACTTCCACCAACTGGCCGGCCCGTGGCAGGGCCGTGCCATCGAAGCCGTGGACCCCGGCGGGCTCATCGCCGCGCACATCGAGCCCGAGCGCGTGATCGGCAGCGTGGTCTATCCGGCCGCCGAACTGGTGGCGCCAGGCGTGGTGAAAGTGATTGAAGGCAATCGCTTCACGCTCGGCGAGCCCGATGGCTCGCGCAGCGAGCGGGTCGAGCTGCTGTCCAAGGCGCTGATGAACGCCGGCTTCAAGGCCCCGGTCAGCAAGGACATCCGCGGCGAGATATGGGTCAAGCTCTGGGGCAATCTGACCTTCAACCCCATCAGCGCGCTCACCCACGCCACGCTGGAGCAGATCTGCACCTTCGCGCCCACGCGCGAACTGGCAGCGCGGATGATGACCGAGGCCAAGGCCGTGGCCGAACGCCTGGGCGTGCAGTTCCGCATCAGCCTGGAGCAGCGCCTGGCCGGCGCCCAGGCCGTGGGCGCCCACAAGACCAGCATGCTGCAAGACGTGGAAGCCGGCCGCGCGCTGGAGCTGGAGGCCTTGGTGGGGGCGGTGGTGGAGCTGGGCCGCATCACCGAGACCCCCACGCCCACCATCGAAGCGATCTACGCTGTCACCAAGCTGCTGGGACAAACCGTGCAGGCGCAGGGTGGTCGCCTGGCGGTGACGCCCCTGGCCTGACACGACTGGTCTGGTACGACTGGCCTGACACGCCTGGGCTGACGCGCCTGACGCGCGCCTCACGGCGTCAAGGCTTCAGGACCTTGGCCACCGTGTTGGGGCGCAGTCGATAGGCATCGGGCATGCCGGAGCCCAGCAGCGGCCGCAGGTAGAGGCGAAAGGCATCGGTCACGTCCGTGCCCGACGGCGCGATGAAGGCGTCGTCCATGGTGCGGGTGCGGCCGGCCACCTCGGCCAGCGGCAGCAGCGTGTAGTCCGCAGCGTAGTGGCCCGTGCGGCGGATGGCCACCGAGCCATCCCGGCCGTTCCAGAAGCCGTACTGCACCGCCTTCTCGCCCACCTCGC
>JBIKMY010000401.1:0-2630 GCA_044358945.1 Rubrivivax sp. | reverse complement strand
CTGCGGGCCGCCGGCCTGACCGAGAAGTTGCTCGCTCAGATGCGCCGCGAGGCTGCGCGCGCGGGCGACGCCCCAGCGGCCGCGCCGGCCCTGCCCCCGCCTGGCAGCCAAGCCTATGAAGCCCTGCTGCGGCGCCTGTATGCCGACACGCCCTTGGCGAACAAACCTCGCAACGCCCTGGGTCAGCCCTCGGCACTGCCGGTTGCGCAGATGGAAACGCTGCTGCTGGAAGCGGTGCCGGTGAACGAGGCGTCGGCGCGCGAACTTGCCCTGCAGCGTGCCCTGGCCGTGCGCGATGCCCTCATCAGCCGCGGCCTGGCGGCCGAGCGCCTGTTCCTGGCAGCGCCCCTGGTCGGGGCGGCCGTGGACGGAGAGCCGAAACCCCAGGCCCGCATGACCATCACCAGGCCGTGAGAATCCCGGCGTCGAACGGGGTGCGGCCACGCACCCTCCGCCTTGAAGGACACCTGACATGCCTGTTGAAACCATCACGCTCGGGGGCGGCTGCTTCTGGTGCCTGGAAGCCGTCTATGAACTCGTGGACGGCGTGACAGCCGTCGAGTCCGGCTACGCCAATGGCCATGTCGTCAACCCCAGCTACGAGCAGGTCTGCGACGGCAACACCGGGCACGTGGAGGTGGTGCGCGTCAGCTTCGATCCGGCCGTCATCGGCCTGCGCGAGGTGCTGGAAATCTTCTTCGCCATCCACGACCCCACCACCCTGAACCGACAGGGCAACGACATCGGGCCGCAATACCGTTCAGGCATCTACCTGCACGACGAAACCCAGCGCACCCTGGCCCAGCAGGTCTGGGACGAGGCCCAGGCGGCCCATGGCGGTCGCCTCGTGACGGAACTGGAGCCGGTGCTCAACTACTGGCGCGCCGAGGCCTACCACCAGCACTACTTCGCCCAGCACCCGAACCAGGGCTACTGCGCGTTCGTGGTGGCGCCCAAGGTGGAGAAATTCCGCAAGACCTTCCGTAGCCGCGTCAACCCGGGCTGAGGCGCAGGCGGGTGGTCAAGGCGCCAGGCGTTCCCGCACCCAGCCTTGAGCACCGCGCCGGTAGGCCAGGCGGTCATGCAGGCGAGATGGGCGTCCCTGCCAGAACTCGTACCGCTGCGGTGCCAGACGTAAGCCGCCCCAGTGCGGCGGACGCGGCGGGTTCAGCAGGTACTGGGCGCCGTAACGCGCAGCATTGGCCACCAACACCGCCCGGGATTCGATCACCTGGCTCTGCGGAGAGGCCCAGGCGCCGATGCGCGAGTCCAGCGGTCGGCTGGCGTAGTAGGCGTCGGACTCCGCGTCTGACACGCGCGACACCACGCCCTCGATGCGCACCACGCGCTCCAGTTCCACCCAGTGGAACTGCAGGGCGGCGTGAGGGTTGGCGCCCAACTCCCGCCCCTTGCGGCTTTCGTAGTTGGTGTACCAGGCGATGCCGCGTTCGTCACAGCCCTTGATGAGCACGATGCGGGTGGACGGCCGTCCGTCCGCCCCCACGGTGGCCAGCGTCATGGCGTTGGGCTCCGGCAAGCGGGCGTCGATCGCCTCGCTCAGCCATTGCTCGAACTGCTTCAGGGGGTCCTCGTGAGAGGCTGATTCGTCGAGCGCGGCGCGCTCATAACTCTTGCGAAGCTGGGCGATGTCGGTCATGGCGCCAGTATAGAAAGCAGTGGCCGGGTCCATTGCGGCCGGGGCCGCGCGGCATGTTGGCAATCCCTTAAGGGGAAGGCCTTAGGTAGACATCCCATTGGCCGGCTCGCGCCGTGCGGGCATGCTCAATGCCATACGGCGTGGGGAGGAACCGCGCCGTGACCCACCCCAAAGCCCCCGGCCCTACAGAAGCCCCAGCCATGAGCGAGCGTCCCGTTGTTGTCGTGGTGGCCGCTGGCCGCGGCAGCCACTTTGCGGGGTCGTCGCACAAGCTGGTGCAGGCCCTGGGGGCCTCCACCGTGCTGGGCACCACGCTGGCGCAAGTGATGGAAAGCCGGCTACCGTGTGTGGTGGTGACCACGCCCGCCCTTGAGCCCGAGGCCGCCCGCGTCCTGGCGCGGCGCGATCTGGTGGTGATCTCCCAGCAGGAGGCGGACAAGGGCATCGGCCATACCGTGGCGGCAGGCGTGCAGGCGCGGCCCCATGCACCGGGTTGGTTGCTGTTGCCGGCGGACATGCCCCTGGTCGGCCCGCATGCCATCGAGGCCGTGGCCCAGGCGCTGCCGCAGCACACGGCCGTGGTGGCCCAGCACCATGGCCGTCGAGGGCACCCGGTGGGCTTTTCCAGCGGCTTGTACTCAGAGCTGATGTCGCTGGCCAACGAAGACGGCCTGCGCCGCCTGCTGGCCCGCTACCCCGCCCACGGCGTGGAGGTGGCCGACGCGGGTGTGCTCTTCGATGTGGATACCGAGGCTGACCTGGAGGCGGCCCGCGCCATGGTGCCGGCGCTGGGCCTGACAGCTTGAGGCCGCGGCCCGAGGGCCCGATCACGCCAGGCCGGCCCGCCTGGCGGCGCCCATGAGGCGGATGATCTCCCGGTCCCGGATGCCACAGGCCTCCAGCGCCGTGGCCGTCTCGGCCAGGTACTCCAGCGTGGTGCCGTAGCGGCCGCGGGCCGCGCGCAAGATGTCCA
>JBIKMY010000400.1:0-2640 GCA_044358945.1 Rubrivivax sp. | reverse complement strand
TACAAAGGTGTAGGGGTGCTCGGCGTTGACCCGGCATTCGATGGCGTGGCCCTTGAGCTGCACCGCACGTTGGTTGAAGGGCAGCTTCTGGCCGGCGGCGATGCGGATCTGCATCTGCACGATATCGATGCCGGTGACCAGCTCGGTCACGGGGTGCTCGACCTGCACCCGGGTGTTCATCTCGATGAAGTAGAACTCGCCGTTCTCGTACAGGAACTCGAAGGTGCCGGCACCGCGGTACCCGATCTTCAGGCACGCAGCGGCGCAGCGGTCGCCGATCTTCTCGATCACTCGCCGCGCAATGCCGGGCGCCGGAGCCTCCTCGATCACCTTCTGGTGGCGACGCTGCATGGAACAGTCGCGCTCGCCCAGCCACACGGCCCCGCGCTGTCCGTCGGCCAGCACCTGGATTTCCACGTGGCGCGGGTTCTCCAGGAACTTCTCCATGTACACCGCCGGGTTGCCGAAGGCGGCCCCGGCCTCGGCCCGCGTGGTCTGCACGGCGTGGATCAGCGCGGCTTCCGTGTGGACGACCCGCATGCCACGCCCGCCGCCCCCGCCTGCTGCCTTGATGATGACCGGATAGCCCACGGTCCGGGCGATGCGGATGATTTCCTTGGGATCTTCCGGCAGCGCGCCTTCGGACCCGGGCACGCAGGGCACGCCCGACTTGATCATGGCCTGCTTGGCTGAGACCTTGTCGCCCATGATGCGGATGGACTCGGGCGTGGGGCCGATGAAGACGAAGCCGCTCTTTTCCACGCGCTCGGCGAAATCTGCGTTCTCGCTGAGGAAGCCGTAGCCGGGGTGGATGGCCTCGGCGTCAGTCACCTCGGCCGTGGAGATGATGGCCGGCATGTGCAGATAACTCTGCGCCGAAGGCGCCGGGCCGATGCACACGGCCTCGTCGGCCAGCTTGACGTACTTCGCCTCGCGGTCGGCCTCCGAATACACCACCACCGACTTGATGCCCATCTCGCGGCAGGCGCGCTGGATGCGCAGGGCGATCTCGCCTCGGTTGGCGATCAGGATCTTCTTGAACATGGCGCGCGCCCTATTCCAGGACGAACAGCGGCTGCCCGAACTCCACGGCCTGGCCGTTTTCGCACAGGATGCGCGTGATCGTGCCGTCCAGGTCGGCCTCGATCTCGTTCATGATCTTCATAGCTTCGATGATGCACACGGGCTCGCCTGTCTTGATCACACTGCCCACATCGACGAAAGCCTTGGAGCCGGGGCTGGCCGAGCGGTAGAAGGTGCCCACCATCGGGGACTTGATCACCCGGGCCTCGGGGGCCGAAGGGGAGGCTGCCACGGCGGCGGCCGCTGTCGGTGCCGGAGCGGGGGCTGCGACAGGCGCCAGTGCGACAGGCGCGGCGGCCACGGTGGTCACGGGCACAGCGCCGGCCCCGGGCTGTCCCGCCTTGACGATCCTGACCTTGCCCTCGGCTTCGGTGATTTCCAACTCGGAGATGCTGGACTCGGATACGAGGTCGATCAGGGTCTTGAGCTTGCGCAGGTCCATAGGGGTTCTCAGGTCAGGCAGGGGTGCAGTGTAATGAACTGCAGGGAACTGCGGCCAATTTACGCGGAACTTCGTGCACGAGGTACCGCTTGCGGTTCAGAGCGGGCCTGATGACCGGGTTGGCAGCCCGGAGTGGAGGGTGTTGCGAGTCCGGGTGAGAACCTGTGCGATCTCGGTTTCTTGAGGCGCATTCGCCGTCAGTTGCGCCAATTTGAGTAATGGATGAGCGGCGAAGCGGCTGTTTTGCTGATGGGGCCGTCGAGGCGCTCGCGGCCCGGCGCTCAAAGCCCGCGGGCCCAGGCCGAGAGCTCCTCGAAGTCGGTCTGCCCCAGCTTGCGGTACGCCAGGCGGCCCTGGCTGTCGAACACGGCGGTGAAGGGCAGGGCCCCTTGGGCGTTACCCAGTTGCCGGCTGAGGGCGGTGCCCTCCAGCCCGGCCATGCCCACCCGGAAACTCAGGGGCTGCCTGCGCAGGAATTCCTGCACGGGCTTCAGGCCATCCACGGCCAGCCCGACCACCTGCCAGCCGCGGGCAGACCATTCGCGGTGAAACCGGTCCAGCTCCGGCAGTTCCTTGACGCAGGGCGGGCACCAGGTGGCCCAGAAATTCAGAACCAGAGGCTTCCCGTGCAGGGACGCCATGTCCAGGTCCGCGCCCTCGGGGGTGGCAAAGCGCTGGTCCCAGGGCGGGCCTTGCGGCCGGCTGCGGGTGCTGCGCCAGGACTGCCAGGCGACGCCCGCCACGGCCGCAGCGGCGGCCACGCCTGCCACCATTACGCCGCGCCGCCGGCCGCCCTCTGGTGTGCTCATTTCCTAGCCTTGTCCTGCGGCAACACCGCCGCTGATGTCTGTGAGCAGGCGCTTCAGCGCCGCCAGATCGCCCCGCCACGTGCGTCCCCGGGCATCGGGCTTGAGGGCACCGCGCAGGTCATCCAGGTCGTTGACGATGAGGTGCACGGTCACCGGCTGGCCCAGCGCACGGCTGGGGGCGCTGACAGTCAGAACGTCCTTGGCTGCGCTGTGGCCGGCGTCCAGGACATGGATGTCGTGGTCCACGCCCATGTTCAGCAGCGCGATCTCCGCGGCCTTGCTGTCGTCGCAGTACAGGTCGATGTG
>JBIKMY010000399.1:0-2642 GCA_044358945.1 Rubrivivax sp. | reverse complement strand
GCTTGTCCATCAACTGCAGGAACTGCCGCGCGTAGGCCGACAGGCTCTCCACGTAGCGGCGCTGGCCCTCGGCGTACAGCGTGTCGAAGGCCAAGCTGGACTTGCCCGAGCCCGACAACCCGGTGATCACCACCAGCGCATGCTTCGGGATGTCCAGGTCCACGTTCTTGAGGTTGTGCGTGCGCGCACCGCGCACCCTCAGCATGGGCCGCTCGTCGGTCAGGGCGCGGTCTTCGGAGGTCTGGGGCATGGGCGGGGTCAAGACGGGCGGGAGGGGCTTGGAGGGGGGCGAGCCAGCGCGCAAGCGTCAAGCGCACGGCGTGCTCAGGGCAACCGAGCATCATAGTCATCCGGCGATGAAGACGCAGGGGCGCCCGCGGGCCCGCGCTGTAGCCCCGCGTGAACGCTTCAGATCCGCAGGTCGATCAGGAAGGGGCCGGGCTGTCGAAGGCTGGCCGACATCAGGTCGGCGCAGACCTCCAGGGTATCGGCGTGTGCGGCCTCCACGCCCAGGCTGCCGGCCAGGCGCACCCAGTCGATGTCGGGGCGGCCCAGGTCCAGCATGCCCATGGCGGTGGGGCCTGGGGTGGCGCCCACATTGCGGTACTCGCCCAGCAGGATGTTGTAGCTGCGGTTGTTCAGCAGGATGGTGGTCACTGGCAGGCGCTCGCGCGCCTGGGTCCACAGCGCCTGCACGGTGTACATCGCCGAGCCATCGGCCTGGAGGTTGATGACGCGGCGTTGGCCGCCGGTGGCCAGCGCCGCGCCCGTGGCCATGGGCATGCCACTGCCGATCGCTCCACCCACCAGATGCAGCCAGTCGTGAGGCGCCGCCGCCACGGTCAGGGGGTAGAAGCCGCGGCCGAAGGACACACTCTCGTCGCAGACGATAGCCTGCTCGGGCAACAGCGCAGCCAGCGTGCGGGCCAGACCCTCGGGCGTGGGTGCGCCGCGTCCGGCTTCGGGCGCAGGCCCCGCATCCGGCAAGGGCAACCCGGGCGCGCCCAGTTCGTCCACCAGGGCCTGCAGGGCTGCCAGGGCGTCCTGCTCGGGCCGGCTGAGAACGTGCAGCAGGGCGTCGGCACGCGCATGCCGCGAGGGCTTGCCGGGGTAGCCGAAGAAGCCCACGGGCTCGCGCGCGTTGACAAGGATGATGTCGTCGTAGGGCGCCAGGGCCTGCACGGCCTGGTCGGTGGCGTAGGGCACGCGCCGCAACGGCAGGCGCCCGCGCCCGCGCGCCACCCGGCCCACGCCGTACTCGGCCATCAACTCGGCACCGGTGGCCTGCGCCACGCGCCAGGCCAGGGCCTGGGCGGGCGCCAGCACCGCGGCACCAGACAGCATCAGCAGCACCCGCCGCCCGCTGCGCAGCACGCGCGCGGCCGCCTGCACGGCGTGCGGGTCGGGCGCGGTGACGGGCGGCACGGGCAGGGCCTGGGCCACCACGCCGCCCTCGTCCCAGCAGGTGTCGGAAGGCAGCACCAGCGTGGCCACCTGGCCGTTGGCGCTGCGGGCGGCCTGTACCGCCGCGGCGCCGTCCCGGCCCACCTCGTCAGCGCGGGTGCTGGTGCGCACCCAGGCCGAGACCGCGCGGGCCAGGCCCTCGGTGTCGGCGGTCAAGGGCGCATCATGCGGACGGTGCCAGGTGGCCTGGTCTCCGACGAGGTTGAGGATGCCGCTGCCCGCGCGACGGGCGTTGTGCAGATTCGCCCAGCCATTGGCCAGGCCCGGGCCACAGTGCAGCAGGGTGCAAGCCGGACGGCCCACCATGCGGAAGTGGCTGTCGGCCATGCCGGTGACCACGTTCTCCTGCAGCCCCAGCACACAGCGCATGCCGGGCGTGGTGTCCAGCGCCGCCACGAAGTGCATCTCGCTCGTGCCGGGGTTGGCATAGCAGGTGTCCACGCCGGCCGCGAGCAGCGTGCGCACCAGGCTTTGCGCGCCGTTCATGGGCCGGCCCGTCTGCAGCAAGCCGTCAAGACGCGGGCGGTGCCCGTCCTGGCCGCGCTCACGCCGGCTCCAGGAAGCGCTCCACCAGGCGCGTCCAGTACGCCGCACCTACCGTCAGCAGTTCGTCGTTGAAGTCGTAGCGCGGGTTGTGCAGCATCACGCTGTCGGCCCCGTTGCCCAGGCGCAGGAAGCAGCCGGGTTTCTTCTCCAGGTAGTAGGCGAAGTCCTCACTGCCGGTCACGGGCGGGAAAGGCGAGATCACGCGCTCGGGCCCCACCAGTTCCTCGGCCACCTGGCGGGCGAACTCGGTCTCGGGGGCGGTGTTCACCACCACCGGGTAGCCGCGCTCGTAGTCGATGGTCACCTCGCCGCCATAGCCGGCCACATGCGCGGTGACCAGCGCGCGAATGCGCTGCTCGAGCACATCCCGCACCTCGGCATCGAATGAGCGGATGCTCAGGCCCAGCGTGGCGCTGTCGGGGATGACGTTGTAGGCCGAGCCCGCGTGCAGCGAGCCGATGGTGACGATGGCGGTGTGGCGCGGGTCGATGTTGCGGGACACCACGCTTTGCAGCGCCACCACCAGGCTGCCGGCGATGAGGATGGGGTCCACCGCCTGGTGCGGCCGTGCCGCATGGCCGCCGCGCCCGTGCACCGTGATGCGGCAGCTGTCCGACGCCGCCATAAAAGCG
>JBIKMY010000398.1:0-2643 GCA_044358945.1 Rubrivivax sp. | reverse complement strand
GGAGAAGGCCAGCACCACCGGGCCGGTCTTGGGCGCGAGCAGGAACACCAGCACGGCCAGCGCACGCGTGGCATAGACCAGCGACAGCAGCGACTTCATGCGCCAGCGGCCCATGGCCCAGCCCGCAGCCACGCTGCCCACGATGTTGAAAAGGCCCAACAGGGCCAATGACCAGCCGGCCCAGGCGGTGGGCAGCCCACAGGACGCAATGACACCCGGCAGGTGCGTGGCGAGAAACGCCACATGAAAGCCGCAGACGAAGAAGCCGGCACCCAGCAGCAGGTAGCTGCGGTTGCGAAACGCGTCGCGTAAGGCTTCGCGCGTGCTCAAGACCTTCTGGCCAGCGGGTGCGGCCTGCAGCGAGTTGCCGCGCAGCAGGAATGCCGCCGGCAGGCACAGCAACACCAGTAGGCCCATCACCTGCATCGCAGGAGCCCAGCCCAGACCCACGATCAGCGTGGCCGCAATGGGCGCCAGGGCGAACTGGCCGAAGGAGCCGCCGGCGTTGACGATGCCCGCGGCCAGCCCCCGGCGTTCGGGTGGGATCAGCCGCGTGGTGGCGGCCATCAGCACGGCCGGCCCGGCCATGCCCGCACCGCCCGCCGACAGCACACCGATGGCCAGGATCAGCCCCCAGGTGCTGGTCATGTAGGGGGTGATGAAGGTGCCTGCGGCCACCAGCAGCGCGCCGATGAAAAGCACACGCCCGGCGCCGATCTTGTCGGCCATGACGCCTGCGAATGGCTGCGTGAGCCCCCACCACAGCTGCCCGAACGCGAAGGCCAGGCTAATGCTGGCCAGGCCCAGGCCGGTGGCGGTATTCAGCGGCGACAGGAACAGCCCCATGGTCTGGCGCGTGCCCATGGTCAGCGCGAAGGTGCCCGCCGCGGCCAGCAGTACCAGCCACAAGGCGGTGCGCTTGATGGTTCGCTTGTCATCAGTCATTCGCCACTCCTGCACAAGCCAGGAACACGCATCGCATGAGTTCGGCCGAGGACATCGGCAGCGGTTACGTTCATGCGATCGCACTCCTGATCAAACGAAAGGTCACGACAATCGATTGAAGGTGCTGGGCCTCGGGCAAGCGGCGGCGGCTGGACACGCGGATGCCCTCGTTGAACAGCATCAGCATGGCGGCCAACTCCTCGGCGCGTGCCGGCGTGGCGCCTGCATCCAGCAGGCAGGCCTGGAAGACGCGTTGCATCTCGCCCATGTGGTGGCTGGCCCGGGCAGCCAGCTCGTCGTCCACGCCAGCCATCTCGAGCACGGTGTTCACCAGCATGCAGCCCCAGTGGGCCTTCGCACCACGCCCACCGACAAAGCTGCGCTCGAAGAAGTCTTGCAGGGCGTCCACCGGTGGCCTCTCCGTGCGGGCACGTTGAAGCAGGCCCAGCGTGCGCGCAGCCCACAGGTCCAGACACTCGATGAAGAACGTGCGCTTGTCGGTGAACGCGGCGTAGAAGCTGCTGCGCCCGATGCCCATGGTCTGCAGCAGCTCGGCCAGCGTGGTGGCCTGGTAGCCCTGACGCCAGAACAGCGACAGCGCCCGGTTCACGGCCTGGGGTCGGTCGAATTCAATGGGGCGGGCCATGCTTGCATTCTGGACCGAAAGGTTCACAATAGCAAGCCAGCCTCGTCAAGGACACGCCGTGAACAAACCCGTCTGCTTGATCCTCGGTGCCGGTGCCGGCATTGGCGGCCACGTGGCCAAGCGCTTCGCACGAGAGGGTTACCATGCCTGCCTGGCGCGCCGCACTGACCAAGCCGGGATGGACCGGCTGGTGGCCGAGATCGAGACTGAAGGCGGTTCGGCCAGCGGCCACCTGCTGAATGCAGCGGAAGAAGGCAGCATCGAGCAGTTGGTGACCCACATCGAGGCCCAGGTCGGCCCGATTGGCGTGGCGGTGTTCAACCTCGGCGCGCAGATCGGCGACCGGGGCCTGGCCAGCACGTCGCTCAAGCAGTTCGAGATGGGCTGGCGCCTGGCCACCTTCGGCCTGTTCCGCCTGGCGCAGGTGCTGTTTCCGTACATGCAGCAGCGCGGCAAGGGGGCGCTGTTGGTCACCTCCGCCACCGCCGCGATGCGCGGCAACGCCGGTCAGCACTCGCACGCCGCAGCCATGGGCGGGCGGCGCATGCTGTGCCAGTCACTGAACGCGCAATTCGCCAGCAAGGGCCTCCACGTGGCGCACATCGTCATCGATGGCGCCGTGGACGCGCCCGACACCCTGGGCAAGATGCTGGGCCCCGAGCGCTTCCAGGCGCTGCGCGAGAAGAAGGGCCTGGAGCACGATGGCCTGCTGGTGCCGGCCGAGGTGGCCCACACCTACTTCCACGTCGCGCACCAGCACCGCTCGGCCTGGACCTTCGAGCTGGACCTGCGCGCCCATTCCGACCTGGCCTGGTGGAACCATGCCGCCAACCCCGATCTCAAGTAGGAGCACCCCATGCTGAAGCTGCACCACGCCCCCAACAGCCGCGCCGGACGTATCGTCTGGTTGCTGGAAGAACTGCAACTGCCCTACGAGCTCAACCGCATGGAGTTCCACCCCCGGGCGCTGAAATCCGACGAGCACCGTGCGCGCCACCCGCTGGGCCGCGTGCCGGTGCTGGAAGACGGCGATGTCATGCTGTATGAGTCGG
>JBIKMY010000397.1:0-2650 GCA_044358945.1 Rubrivivax sp. | reverse complement strand
CATGTCGAAAGGCTTGGCCAGGCGCTGGGGTGGCGGCGCAGCGTCACCTTCTCGTGTGCCGGGCATCCACCAGCGGCCCTTCTCGAACGGGCGCGTCGGGTCAGAGACGTCGAGGATGCGGTAGCACTGGTCATCCAGCGGGTTGCGCGGTTGGAAGTCGCCCGCACCGGAGGACATGTGCAGCGTGGTGGGCTCCACGAACCACACCGCGTGCACGCCGCGCGAGTGCGGGCCCGAGCAGTCGAAGTGCGACAGCAGGCGCGGGTTCTCGGGCACGCTCACGTCAAACAGGTCCACGCCCGCAGGCTTCAAGCCCACGGTGCTGGTCTGGTAGGCCACGGCCAGGGTGTCGCCCACCACGTCCAGGGAGTTGGAGCGCAGCTTCATGTGGGGCAGGTCCGTCTGCACCACGACCTTGGGGTTGCGCGGATCGGTGACGTCCACCCCAGTGAAATTCTTCGGCGCAGATTCATGCGCCAGCCACATGATGCGGCGTCCGTCGCGCGTGAGCTGGATCGCCATGCCTTCGCCCAGACCCCCGTACCCTTGCAGGGTGTGGTGGGACAGCAGCTTCATGTTGTGGGACAGCGTGCGGTCCGGATGGGCGGCGGGGGAAGCGGCGTTCAACATGCGGGAAACCCTCAATGCTCATTTAGCAATTGATCATATAGCCTGAGTGCATTCCGCTGCCTTCTCCCTTTGGCTTCAACCTCTCTGGAGCGCCTGATGAACACTCTCAAGATCTCACGCCGCCTGATGACCCGCAGCCTGCTGGCTGGTGCCGCCGTGATGGCGGGCCTGGCCCCGGGTCTGGCCACTGCACAGGCCTTTCCGAACAAGCCCGTTCGACTGGTGGTGACCTATCCGCCCGGTGGCAGCTCCGACCTGATGGCCCGCATCATGGCCGGCAAGCTGTCGGAGGTGTGGGGCCAACAGGTGCTGATCGAGAGCAAGCCGGGTGCGGCCGGCTCCATCGGCATGGAGTTCGCCGCGCGCCAGGCGGCAGACGGCTACACCTTCGTCATCGGCAACCTCGGCCCTGCCGCGGTCAATCCGCTGATCAGCAAGGTGCCGTACAACATGGACAAGGATTTCATCCCCGTGATGCTGACGGCCACCGGCCCGAACATCATGGTGGTGCCTGCCAATTCTCCGTACCGCACCCTGGCCGATCTGCTGGCGGACACCCGTGCCAAGCCGGGAGCCATCAGCTTCGGCACCAGTGGCCCGGGGAGCATGTCGCACCTGTCGACCGAACTCCTGATGCGCGAGGCCAAGATCAAGATGGTCAACGTGCCCTACAAGGGCGGCGGCCAGGCGGTCAACGACCTGCTGGGCGGCCAGCTTGGTTTCATGATCTCGGATGCTCTGCCGGTGGCGCAGTTCATCAAGACCAACCGTCTGCGTCCGCTGGCCATCACCAGCGGCACTCGCTCGCCCCTGTTCCCCGACATCCCCACATTTGCCGAGGGCGGTGTACCGGGTATCGTGGCCGAGAATTGGTGGGGCGCCTTCCTGCCGGCCGGCACGCCCAAGGCCATCGTGGACGGTTACCACGCCGCGCTCATGAAGGTGATGGCCGACAAGGAGCTCATCGAAAAGTTTGCTGGCCTGGGCGTCGTGGCGCGCTCGGGCAGCCAAGCGGACTTCCGCACCTTCCTGGCCGCCGAGACGTCGAAGTACGCCAAGCTCGTGGCCGACAACAACATCAAGGCCGACTGAGTGGGCCCGGTGTGTCAGGGTCCGACACTCTGACCCAGCGTTCGTGGTGACCGGGTCGCGTACACCCGGCACCGCGGTGCGCCGGCGTCTGGCGCCCCAGGAGCGCGAGCGGCAGATTCTCGAAGGCGCGATCGCCTATTTCTCGGAGGTGGGCTTTTCCGGGCAGACCCGCGAGCTGTCGCGCCGTCTGGGTATCACACAGCCCCTGCTGTACCGCTATTTCCCGAGCAAGCAGGCCCTGATCGAACGCGTGTACCAGACCGTGTTCCAGGGTCGCTGGAACCCGGCGTGGATTGCGCTGCTCCAAGACCGCAGCGTGCCGCTTCGCGAGCGCTTGCTGGCGTTTTATCGCCAGTACGCCCAGGCCACGTACCGACCCGAGTGGATCCGGATCTACATGCACGCGGGGTTGTCGGACCCCACGCTCAACCGGCGCTACATCCGTCTGGTGCGGCGCGAGTTGCTGCCGGTGATCTGTGCCGAGATCCGACACCACTGCGGCCTGCCCGCGCCCGAGGCCAGCCCCGACGAGCAGGAGATCGAGTTCGTCTGGAACCTGCACGGCGGTATCTTCTACCAGGCCGTGCGCCGGCACGTCTACCGCACCCGCGTGTCCGTGGATTTCGAGACGCACCTGGGGCTGGTGATCGACAACTTTCTCGCAGGGGCGCAGTCGGTCTACCCGCGGCTGCTGGTCATGAGGCCGTCAGGTCCCTGACGTCGGCGATCACCTTCTGCCCGAAGTCGGGAGCGTCCAGGCAGGCCAGCACCTTGGCGGCAGCACCTTCGGCACTGTCGAGCTGGCCCTGGGACTTCAGGCCGGCGAAGCGGCCTTGGCTGGAGAAACGCGCCGGGTCGGCGCTGCGCAGTTGCACCTGCATGTCGGTGTCGATCACGCCGGGCGCCAGCGACACGATCTTCGCGCCAT
>JBIKMY010000039.1:0-10616 GCA_044358945.1 Rubrivivax sp. | reverse complement strand
ACGGTGGTGCGCGAGGCGGTCAAGTCCCTGGCTGCCAAGGGCATGCTGGTCACCGGCCCCAAGGTGGGCACGCGCGTGTTGCCCAGCGACCAGTGGAATTGGTTCGACCCCGATGTGGTGGCCTGGCAGAGCAAGATCGGGCTCACGCGTGACTTTCTGCGTGATCTGCAGGAACTGCGTCGCGTGGTGGAGCCCGCTGCGGTGCGCCTGGCAGCCACGCGAGCCACGGCGGCAGACATCGCGCATATCGAGGCCGCCTACGCCGGCATGCGCCAGGCCATCGAGCAGGGCGGAGACTACGTGAGCCACGACCTGCGCTTTCATCAGGGCCTGCTTCGCGCCTGTCACAACCGCATGGTCATCCAGATGAGCAAGGCGCTCGGTGCGCTGCTGCGCACCAGCTTCGAGATTTCCACCTCCAAGCCAGATGGCCCGGCACAGTCGCTGCCGCTGCACCGCGCGGTGCTGGACGCGGTGATTGCGCGCGAACCGGCCCGTGCCGAGAAGGCGGTGTTGGTGCTGATCGACGGCGCCGCTCAGGACATCGATGTGGTACTCGGCTCGCGGCGCAAGCTCCCCTCACTGGCTGCACCGGCGGCGCGCCTGAAGGGCAGGGCACCCGCTCTGGCTGCCAGTCGCCCCGCCTGAACGAGTGTGTGCCCGCCCGCTCACGAGAATCCATCATGAAAACTGCAACAGGAGTGACCTCATGCGTGTGTTGATCACGGGAGGCGCCGGCTTCGTCGGCGCCCGTCTGGCCCGGGCCCTGCTGGCCCAGGGTCGCTTTGATGGTCGCGCGATCGAAGAGATCGTGCTGACCGACCAGTTCGAGCCACCGGCCGACCTGCGGGCGAACCCGCGCGTCACCTCCCGGGTTCGTCCCTTGCTGCAGGAGTGCGCCGCTCTGCGTGACGAGCCCTTCGACGCCGTCTTCCATCTGGCCTCGGCCGTCTCTGGTGAGTGCGAGGCCGACTTCGACCTGGGTCTGCGCTCCAACCTCGATAGCACCCGGGCCCTGCTGGACGCGCTGCGTGCCCGCACCGAAGGCGGCGCGGCGCCGGCCAAGCTGGTGTTCTCCAGCTCCATCGCGGTCTTCGGGCCGGACCCGGCCTACCCCTTCCCCGAAATCGTGGGTGATGACACGCTGCCGATGCCGCAGACCAGCTACGGCACGCAGAAGCTCATCTGCGAGCACCTGATCGCCGACTACACGCGCAAGGGCTACATCGATGGCCGCGCCGCGCGCCTGGTCACCGTCACGGTGCGGCCCGGCCGGCCCAATGGCGCGGCAAGCTCCTTCTTCAGCGGCATCATCCGCGAGCCGCTGGCCGGCGAGGAGGCCATCCTGCCCGTCAGCCCTGACGTACGCCACCCCGTGGCCACCGTGCACACCATGGTGCGCAGCCTGATCGCGGTGGGCGAGGCCAGCCGTGAGGCTTTCGTGGGCCGCTCAGCCATCACCCTGCCCGGCCTGAACGTCAGCGTGCAGCAGATGCTGGATGCGCTGGAGGCCGTGGCCGGGCCGCGTGTGCGCGCACGCGTCAAGCCGCAGCGCGACGAGCGCATCGCCGGCATCGTGGCCAACTGGCCGCGTGGCGTGTCCACTCCCCGCGCCCACGCGCTGGGCCTGCACGCCGAGGCCTCTTTCGAAGACATCATCCGGCTCTACATCGAAGACTGCCGGCGCGACAACCCCCAGGCATTGAAAGGCATGGACGCATGAACCAGATCGACTTGAAGGGCCGCGTGGCGGTCATCACCGGTGGCGCACAAGGCATCGGCTACGCCATCAGCCAGCGCATGCTGAACTCCGGCGCCCGCGTGGTGATGTGGGACATCGATGGCGCCAAGATCAAGGAAGCCTGCGCCAGCCTGGGCGCGCTCGGCCCCGTGAGCGGGCATGTCGTCGAGTTGACCGATGACACTGCCGTGGCAGCGGCCACTGCCGCCACCATGGCCGAGCACGGCGCCATCGACATCTTGGTGAACAACGCCGGCATCACCGGCGGCAACGGCACCACCTGGGAACTCGGCGTGGACATCTGGCGCCGCACCATCGAGGTCAACCTGATCGCCCCGTACCTGGTGTGCCGCCACGTGGTGCCGGCCATGCTGACCAAGGGCTATGGGCGCATCGTCAACATTGCCTCGGTCGCGGGCAAGGAAGGCAACCCCAACGCCTCGCACTACAGCGCCAGCAAGGCCGGCCTGATCGCGCTGACCAAGTCGCTGGGCAAGGAGCTGGCCACCAAGGGCATCCTCGTCAACGCCGTCACCCCGGCCGCGGCGCGCACGGCGATGTTCGACCAGATGGCACAGTCGCACATCGACTACATGCTGAGCAAGATCCCCATGGGCCGCTTCCTGGGCCTGGACGAGGCTGCCGCCATGGTGGCCTGGCTGTCCAGCGAGGACTGCTCCTTCTCCACTGGCGCGGTGTTCGATCTCACGGGCGGACGGTCCACGTACTGAAGAAGCCCGAAGGCGCGGGCGGGCCGTCCCCGGGGACGGCTCAGCCGCGCACTTCGTACACGCCCAGCTTGCGGTGCAGTGGAGACTCGTCGGCCATGAAGAGGAAGGCTGGCTCAGTGGCGGAGGCGTTGGTGAGTGTCACGCCGGTATAGCCCGGCACGCAGGCGGTGTCGGCCGTGCCCAGCGTGAAGCGGGCGCCGTCCTGGGTGTCCAGCCCCACGCTGCCCTCGATGGTGTGGAACACCACCGCGGGTGAGCGGGCGGGCAGGCGCAGCACCTGCCCGGGGCGCAGCATCAGGGCGTAGAAGCCCAGGATGTTCTCTGCCGGGGCGCCGGTCTCCGGGTTCACGTACTCGATCTGCACGGTCTCGATGTCGGGCCGGTCTGCGCCCAAGCTGACCAGCGCTGCGCGGGCGTCAGCCCAGGGGTAGCGCAGCATGGGGTAGGCGCGGCTGCTGCGGCTGAACACGGGGCTGGGCACCACGCCGCCACGGGCATAGGCGCGGTCCCCCCGCCCCGGCTGCACGGCCTGCCGGTCACCGCCCACCACGTAGGAGGTCTCGGTGTAGTACACCAGCGGCAGGTCCAGCACGTCCAGCCAGATCACCGGGTCGGTGCCGTCGTGGCCGTGCTCGTGCCACAGGCCCGTGGGGGTGAGGATGAGGTCGCCCCGGCTCATGGGGCACTTTTCGCCGTCCACCGTGGTCCAGGCGCCTTCGCCTTCTACCACCATGCGTACCGCGTTCGGCGTGTGGCGGTGCGAGGGCGCCCATTCGCCTGGCATCAACAACTGCATGCCCAGGTACATGGCGGCGCTGGCCTGCATCTTCTCCAGCCCGTGGCCGGGGTTGGCCAGCACCAGCACCCGGCGCTCGGCCTTCTCGATGGGGGTGAGTTCGCCGGCGCGCATCAGCAGCGGGCGCACCGCCTGGTAGGCCCAGGCCGTGGCCTGCGTGCGGCGCGATGGCACGCCCGGCGGCAGCACCGCGCGCAGGCTGGGCCATAGCGGCACAAGATTCTGCGCGGTCAGCTCGTCGCGGTAGTCCTGCGGCAGGTCTTCAAGGCGGCCCAGTGTTTCCATATCCAGTCCTTCGGTTCCTCGGGTCCAGGCTCAGGCTTGGTCCAGGCAGTTGTCCACGTTCCAGCCGTACAGCCACTCCATGGCATCGTAGAAACGCTCCTGGCTGCGGCCCTTCCACAGCGAGTTGCGCACCAGGCGCTCCACGCCCGCGGCATGGTACAGGCGCCCCATCTCACGGCCCGACAGCACGATGCGGGCGGTACGCGTGACGCGGTTGCGCTGGTACAGCTGCAAGGCGGCGTTCCAGTCGTGGCCGCTCACGCTCAGCGCCTCGCCCAGGGTGACGGCGTCTTCCATCGCCATGCAGGCGCCCTGCGCCATGTACTGCGTGGTGGGGTGGGCGGCGTCGCCCAGCAACGTGGCGCGGCCGAACACCCAGTTGTCAATCGGTTCCCGGTCGGCCGTGGCCCAGCGCTTCCAGCTCTTGGGCAGATCGATGAGCTGGCGCGCCTTGGGGCAGATGCCCTGGAAGTAGCTCTCCACCTCTTCCTTGCTGCCGTCGGTCACGCCCCACTGCTCCTGCTGGCGGCTGTGGAAAGTGACCACCACGTTGTACTGCTCTCCCCCGCGCAGCGGGTAGTGCACCAGGTGGCACTTCGGCCCGGCCCACAGGCTGGCCGCGTTCCAGCGCAGGTTCTCCGGGAAGTCGGCTCGGTCCACCACGGCGCGGTAGACCACGTGGCCGGTCACCCGCGGGGGGTCGTTCACATACTGCGCCCGCACCACCGACTTGCCGCCTTCTGCACCGATCAGCGCCTGCCCCGTCCAGCGGTGGCCGTTCTGGTCGATGGCGGTGACGGTGCCTGCGCCTTCGGCCTGTTCAATGCGCTCCACGCGGGTGTTGGTGTGGAAGGTCACCCGGCCGGTTTCCTGGGCGCCCTCCAGCAGCGACAGGTGAACGTCCGCACGGTGGATCACGGCGTAGGGGTTGCCGAAGCGCTGGCGGAAGGCTTCTCCCGTCTCGAGGCGGCCCACCAGCGTCTCGTCGACGGCGTCGTGCATCACCATGCACTCGGTGTACACGGCCCGGCCGCGTGCCTTGTCGCCCACACCCAGCGCGTCGAAGGCGTGAAACGCATTGGGCCCCAGCTGGATGCCCGCGCCGATCTCACCGATCTCCGGTGCCTGCTCCAGCACCGTGACCTGGAATCCTTGCCGTACCAGGGCGAGGGCGGCAGCCAGGCCCCCGATGCCGCCGCCGGCGACGATGACGGGCAACTCTTCATTGCGTGTGTCCACGGCAGACCTCCAGGCCTCAAAGTAATAAGTATGCTGACGATAAGTATAGGTTCAAGGTGGGCAGAGGGTCTAGGTGTTTACGCGCAACGTGCCGCGGCGCAAGCCGCCGGCGGCATGCAGGCGCGGGTCCAGGCCCGGCTGAACGCGCGGCCTGACCCGTGGCTCAAGCCGAGAACGAAGGGCGCTGCGCCAGCCGTTCGCGCCAACGCAGCAGATGCGGGTGCTGCTCCCCCGGCTTGACCTTCACCACGCGTGCGAAGTCCACCGCCACGGCGGCAGTCACGTCGGCCACGCTGAAGGCGGCGCCGGCCACGTAGTCGTGGCTGGCCAATTGCTCGTTGAGCGTCACCATGAATTGCGCGATGCGGTCGACGCCGCGTTGGGCCAGTTCCGGAATCTGCGGATAGTTCACCGGCCCCGGCAAGGCTCGGTTGGCCATCGCGGGCGACCCGTTGCGCAAAGCCTCCGCCACGGCGAACAGGCCGTCGAACTCCGCACGCCACTGCCAGCTGGCGATGGCGGCCTTCTCCTGCGGCGTGGTGCCCATCAGCGCGGGCTGCGGGTAGGCGGCCTCCAGCCACGCGGCAATGGCCGCGTTGTCCGTCAGCACCGCGCCATCGGGCAGCTGCAGCGCTGGCACGGTGCAGTGCGGGTTGACAGCGCGGTAGGCATCGCTGAACTGCTCGCCGCTGCGCAGGTCCACCTGCACGGTGTGGTGGGCCACGCCCTTTTCGGCCAGCAGGATGCGCGCGCGGCGCGGGCTGGGCGCGGTGGCGCAGTCGTACAGGGTCAGCATGTCGCTCATGGTGCGAGCTTGTCCTGGGTGCGGAGGTCGAAGTCGCTCGCGTCGTGCCGCTCGTGCAGCTGCGAGGCCGGATCCCCCATCACACGGTTGACCATGCGCCCTCGCTTGACGGCGGGGCGCTGGCCGACCTCGTCGGCCCAGCGGATCACGTGCGTGTACTCCTGCACTGAGAGGAACTCGCCCGCGTCGTACAGCAGCCCTTTGGCCATGGCGCCGTACCAGGGCCACACCGCGATATCGGCCACCGTGTACTCGTCGCCGGCCAGGTAGCGCTGGTCCGCCAGGCGGCGGTTGAGCACGTCCATCTGCCGCTTGACCTCCATCGCGAAGCGGTCGATCGGGTACTCGAACTTGGCCGGCGCATAGGCGTAGAAGTGGCCGAAGCCGCCACCCAGATAGGGCGCGCTGCCCATCTGCCAGAACAGCCAGGACAGGCACTCGGCCCGCCCAGCGCCCGTGGGTAGAAACTCACCAAACTTCTCTGCCAGGTACAGCAAGATGGCACCGCTCTCGAACACGCGCACCGGCTCTGGCCCGCTGCGGTCCATCAGCGCCGGGATCTTGGAGTTCGGGTTCACCTCGACAAAGCCTGAGCTGAACTGCGCACCTTCACGGATGTTGATCAGCCACGCGTCGTATTCGGCGCCCGCGTGGCCGCATGCCAGCAGCTCTTCCAGCATCACCGTCACCTTCACGCCATTGGGCGTGGCCAGCGAGTACAGCTGCAGCGGGTGTCGGCCCACAGGCAGCGTTTTCTCGTAGGTGGGCCCGGCGATAGGCCGGTTGATGCTGGCAAACGTGCCGCCGCTGGGTTTTTGCCAGGTCCACACGCGTGGCGGTTGGTAGTCGCTGGGCGGGGTGGGGTTGTTCATGCAGATGCTTCCTCAGGCGAGGCCTTCGCGTTTTCGACGGCGCCGGGCGAAGTGTCGCAGGCCTGGGCTGAGCGTGTTACACCTCATCCTGTGCGAAGCGATGTTCGCCCTCGGGGGCAGGCCTCCGCAGCGTAAATGGAATGTCCCATGACATCAGATTCAGACCTGATCCTGCGACTGGTTCGCGATGTCCCTCTCACCCCGGAGCAATGCTTCGAGGGCTGGACAGTGTCCGATCGCTTGATGCCGTGGTTCTGCCCCAAGCCCTGGCGCGTGGTGGCGTGCACGATCGACCCGCGGCCCGGAGGCATCTTCTCCACCACCATGCAGTCGCCGCAGGGTCAGACACTTCCCGAAGCAGCCGGGTGCTTTCTCGCGGTGGAAGCACCAAACCGGTTGATCTGGACCAATCTCCTCGGGCCGGGCTACATCCCCCAAGCCATCGCCCCTCCGGGCTTCGGGTTCGTCTGCGAACTGCGCTTCGACCGCCTGGATAACGGCGGCACGCGCTACCAGGCTTGCGTGCATCACGTCGATGCTGCCGGGCGCAATGCCCACGCGGCGATGGGTTTCGAGGCGGGATGGTCAGCCGCCTTGCACCAGTTGGTCGAGATGTTCGCCGGCCAGTAGCGAGACGGTGCAGGGATAGCAGCCAAGTTCGACGCGCTGCACGTCGTATTTGCCTTGGGTAACGCGCAAAAAAAGGCCCAGCGAGGTCTCTGGGCCCTTGGTACTGGTGGTGGAACACGGAACCGAACCTGCGTCCGGTCTCCAAGAAGGTGGGCCACGTACCGGCCTTGAGGACACGCATTGGGGCAATTGGCCAGTCGCCTGAAGCCCCGCTCCACCAGATCCGGGCTCAGCCGGGCTCAGTGCGCCCAGGCCTCAGCCGTCTCGTGCGCCCGGCCCTGCGGCGTGGTGATGCCCAGGTAAGTAATGAGCGGCTGAGCATACGGGTGGGCAAAGACCTTCTCGGGCGCCGTGAGCACGCCCAAAAAGGGCAGCACGGCGCCGATGGAAAAGACCTCCGCCAGCGATGCCACCAGCGTGAAGGCCAACAAGGCCAGCAACTGCAGCCGGCGCCTG
The DNA here is from genome assembly GCA_044358945.1 of Rubrivivax sp. GTDB lineage: Bacteria > Pseudomonadota > Gammaproteobacteria > Burkholderiales > Burkholderiaceae_C > Rubrivivax. The sequence continues at coordinate 3,061 of JBIKMY010000039.1, read as the reverse complement.
CCGGGAATGGCGGCCGGAGCTGCCCTCGACAGCCCAGGCCTAGATCTCAGACCAGCGCCAGAGTCAGCCAGGGGAACGCGCAGATGAGGGCCAGCACGCCCAGCATTGCCCCCACGAAGGGCAGGGCGCCCGCGAAGATGCTCTCGACGGTCACCTTCGGGTCGTTCAAGGTGGACTTCACGGTGAAGACCGAGATGCCAAAGGGCGGTGTCAGCAGGCCAATCTCCACCGCCAGCACCGTGATCACGCCAAAGTGGATCAGGTTGAAACCGAAAGCCTCGGCAATGGGTGCAGCCACAGGCGTCATGATCAACAGGATGGAACTGGAGTCCAGGATCATGCCCAGCAGCAGCACGATGGCGATGTACAGCATGAGAAAGCCGTACGGCCCCAGGCCAGCGTCACGCACCATCTCGCTGATGGCCACCGGCACACCCGCCACGCTGAGCATGCGGCTGTAGAAGCCCGCGGCCACCAGCAGGATGAGGATCGTGCAGGACACGCTACCCGTCTCGTGCAGCACCCGCCACAAGTTGCCCTTGCCCAGTGATCGTCGCATCAGCGCGATCACCAGAGCGCCAAAAGCGCCGACGCCACCGGCCTCGGTGGGGGTGAACAGGCCCCCGTACAGCCCACCCAGCACCAACGCCACCAAGGCGGCGATGGGCAGGAGCTTCGAGGCCATCTGAAATCCTGTCAGCGTGATGTTGACCCGCCGCTCGCGCGCCAGCTCAGCCTGGCGCTGCAGATCGAACACCCGGTTCGGCGTGAAGCGGGCCATCGCCATGATCATCAGCGCGAAGACGATGGCCAGCAGGAAGCCGGGAATCACCCCTGCGATGAACAGCTTGCCAATCGACTGCTCGGCCAGCACGCCGTAGATGATCATCAGCAGGCTGGGCGGAATCATCATGCCCAGCACCGAACTGCCAGCCACGGTGCCAGTGGCGAAAGTGGTGCGATAACCGTGGCGGACCATCTCCGGCACAGCCACGCGGGTGAACACCGCCGCCGATGCAATGGACACGCCCGTGACGGCAGCAAACACCGTGTTGGCAGCCACGGTGGCCACGCCCAGGCCGCCGCGCACCTTACGCAAAAGCACCTCGGCCACGGTGAAGGTGTCCTTGCCAACGTTGGAAACGCTGACCAGCAGGCCCATCAGCACGAACAGTGGAATGGTGGCGAAGATGTAATCGGCTACGCCGTTGTAGGCCGCCATGTACAGCAGCTTCATGGCCGTGTCGATGTTGTCGCGCACCATCCATACGCCAAAGAAGCCCACCGACAGCAGGGCTACACCAATGTGCAAACCCAGCAGCACCAGCACGACCAGGCCGCCTATGAGCAGGCCTCCAAGGGCGAGTTCGCTCATGAGCCACCTCCGAGAGAATCTTCAATCGGACTCAAGGCCCCCTTCTTTCGCAGGATCTGGGGAATCGTCAGCAGATAGCAGACAGCCGCTGCGACGGAGCCGCCCACGATCAACAGCCTGAAGGGCCACGCCTGAACGCTGTAGATGCCTTCGACGCCGTAGAACTCTTGAGCGGCCAGCGAGTTCCGGAACTCCGGCCATGCCATGAAGGCCAACGCCCCAAACAGGGTTGCCCCCGCCAGAGCGTTGAACACGTCCAGCACCGTGACGGTGATGGGTGACCGCTTGCCAATCAGATTGATGAGGAAGTCGCTGCGGGTCATGCGCCCGCTGCACACCGCCGCTGCCAGTTGCAGAAACACGATGGAGGCCACCGAGCGTGCCGAGAATTCGGCCACGCCCGTGATGGGCCGGTTCAGGAAGCCGCGACCGATGACATCGGCCACCACCAGGCACATGATCACGAATATCCACACCGTGCCTATCGAAGCCAGCAGATTGGCCGGTGTGTCCAGTGGGTGACGCCGCGAGGGCGGCGGCGCGTCGAGGTCGGTGGCGGCAGCCATAGGGTTTTCGCTCCTTCGAGATGACTAACCGCCCGGCCCAGGGTTTACAAACTGATGGTTTCCTGGACGGGCGGGTGGCCTTGGGCCGGGGTCACATGCAGATCAGCGTGCGGCCTTGTCCCAATCGCGCAGAGGCTTCACGCCGCGGGCGCGCAGTTCGTCGAAGTAGGCGCGCAGCACCGACTTGCCGGCGTCACCGGTGGTCTGCAGCCAGGGGCTGATGATGTCCGGCAGGCCATTGATCCACTTGGCGCGCTCGGCGGCTGGCAGATCGGTGATCTGCAGGCCGGCAGCCTTCATGGTGTCCATGGCGGTGGCGGCAGAGCGGGTGACGTGCTTGCCGTGTGCGATGGAGGTGGAGCGGCCGGCTTTGACCAGGGCGTCCTGCACGTCCTTGGGGAGCTTGTCGAAGAAGCTCTTGTTGGCGGCCACGCTGCCGAAGTACATCGCGCCCACGTCGACGCGGGTCAGGTGCTTGGCCACTTCATACACGCGTGCTGGGCCAATGCCGCTGGCAAAGCTCAGCGCGCCCTGCGTGACGCCGGTCTGGATGTTCGTGTAGTACGTCGTGAGCGCGCCTTCGACGGGGGTGGCGCCGGTGTCACGCATCCAGTTGGCCGAGGTGCCAGGCGCGTGAATCTTCTTGTTCTGCAGCGCGGCCATGTTCGTGACCGGGAAGTTGGCGTAGATGTCGTAGCTGTCGGTGATGAGCGACGACAGCGGCACCATGTTCTGCGCCGTCCAGCTGGCCTTGAGCGCTGGATGGTTGGCATTGAGCTTGTCGAAGATCTCGATCAGCATCTCGTGGTTGGTGGTGGCGAACGGGGTGAAGTACGTCACGTTCTGCAGCGGCATGGCCGAGTTTTCCCAGACCGTGCCCACCATGCCCACGTCGACGATGCCGTCCTTCACGGCCACCCGCGTCTCGGTGAACTTGTAGAGCGTGCCACCGTAGTTCTCGCGCCAGCGGATCTGGTACTTGTTTCCGCCCTCCTTGAGCAGGCGGTCCACCTCGGGCTGGAACACCTCCTTCATGGCGTAGGCCCAAATGTTGGTGGCGGGGTGGCTGGAACCGATGTTGATGGTGATGGCCTGCTGAGCGGCTGCACCGCCGGCAGCC
>JBIKMY010000038.1:0-10619 GCA_044358945.1 Rubrivivax sp. | reverse complement strand
GACGCATGCAGGAGCTTCACCGCTGGACCGGGGACGAACCCGCAGACCCCCCCACGCTTCCGCTGCTCTACAACATCGTGTACTGCAGCCGCGCCTCAGGCGCGCTGGACCAGGCCGCGCTGCAGCGCATCGTGGCCACCGCCCACCGCTACAACCCCGCACATGGCATCACCGGCATGCTGGTGTTTGGCAGTGGCGTGTTCTTCCAGTGGCTGGAGGGGCCGCGCGAGCATGTGACGGCGCTGATGGATCGCCTGCGGGCGGACCCGCGCCACGACGCGATCGTTGAGCTCAGCGAGGTGGAGGAAGTGCGCGAGCGGCTCTTCCCGCTGTGGGACATGGAACTGGTGACCAGCGAGCACATCCGCGAGGTGCTGGAAGACGCCCTGGGCAGCGCCAGCGACGAGCGCAACGCCCGCGCGCTGCGTAGCCTGCTGGACCGCCTGGACGCAGGCCCGCTGTCACGGTTGCACGGCGAGCAAAAGGGCTGCCAGGCGCGGTAAGCCCGGGCTGTAAAGTCGGCCTTGACATGCTGGCGGCCCGTTGTGGCTCGCCATCGCACGCACCCGAGCCTTCCCGAAACGCCCAAATTCCGAACTCGCCATGGCCGACTCCGCCGCGCCCTTCTTCCCCACCCAGCCCGCGTGGGAAGGTGATGGCACCCACCGCATTCCCTTTGTTGCTTACACCAGCGACGAGATCTACCGCAAGGAACTGGAGCGCTTCTTCTACAAGGGCCACTGGTGCTACGTGGGCCTGGAGGCCGAGGTGTCCAACCCGGGGGACTTCAAGCGCACGGTGGTAGGCGAGCGCTCAGTGATCCTGAGCCGCGACACCGACGGCACGCTGCACGTCTTCGAGAACGTGTGCGCCCACCGCGGCATGCGCTTTTGCCGCGAGCGGCATGGCCAGCGCAAGGAGTTCGTTTGCCCCTATCACCAGTGGAGCTACACGCTCAAGGGCGATCTGCAGGGCGTGCCCTTTCGGCGCGGGGTGAAGCAGGACGGCCAGGTGCACGGCGGCATGCCGGCGGACTTCAAGACCACCGACCACGGCCTGACCAAACTGAAGGTGGCCACGCGCGGCGGCGTGGTCTTCGCCTCCTTCGACCACGACGTGGAGCCCTTCGAGGACTACCTCGGGCCCGAGATCCTGGGCTGGTTTGACCGCCTGTTCAACGGCCGCCAGCTCAAGATCCTGGGCTACAACCGCCAGCGCATTCCAGGCAACTGGAAGCTGATGCAGGAGAACATCAAGGACCCCTACCACCCCGGCCTGCTGCACACCTGGTTCGTCACCTTCGGCCTCTGGCGCGCCGACAACAAGAGCCGCCTGCGCATGGACAGCCGCCACCGCCACGCGGCCATGATCAGCACCCGCGGCAACGCGGGCCAGGCCGGGCAGGTGACGCAGGTGTCGAGCTTCAAGGACACCATGACGCTGCACGACCCGAGCTTCATCGACATCGTGCCCGAGCCGTGGTGGGGAGGGCCGACGCCGCAGGGCCGCCCCAAGGCGTCGGCAGCCCCCTCGGGGGGCAGCCAACCACACGAATTGCACGAAGTGCCGAGCGTGGGGGCACCCGTTCCCACAGCGGTGATGACCACCATCTTCCCCAGCGTCATCCTGCAGCAGCAGGTCAACAGCGTGTCCACGCGCCACATCCAACCCAACGGCCACGGCAGCTTCGACTTCGTGTGGACGCACTTCGGCTTCGAGGACGACACCCCGGAGATGACGCAGCGCCGCCTCACCCAGGCCAACCTGTTCGGCCCGGCGGGCTTTGTCTCGGCCGACGATGGCGAGGTGATCGAGTTCAGCCAGCAGGCCTTCGAGACCAAGCCCTTCCACCGCACGCTGGCCGAGCTGGGCGGGCACGGGGTGGAAGACACCGAGCACATGGTCACCGAGACGCTGATCCGCGGCATGTACCGCTACTGGCGCGACGTGATGGAGGCCTGAGCGATGAGCCCGAACATGAACACGCCTCAGCTGAACTTCGAGGACTGGCTGGCCATCACGCAGCTCTATGCCGACTACGCCAGCGCCGTGGATTCCGGCCAGTGGGACCTCTGGCCCGAGTTCTTCACCGAAGACGGCATCTACCGCCTGCAGCCGCGCGAGAACCACGAGCGCGGATTTCCGCTGGCTACGCTGGCCTTCACCAGCAAGGGCATGCTGAAGGACCGCGCCTACGGCATCAAGGAGACGCTGTTCCACGACCCGTACTACCAGCGCCACGTGGTGGGCATGCCCGTCGTGCGCGAGGCCCAGGCCGACCCCGGGCGCTGGCGCTGCGAGGCCAACTACGCCGTCTTTCGCACCAAGCTGTCGGAGGTGTCCACGGTGTTCAACGTGGGCCGTTACCTGGACATCATCGTGCGCACCCCGCAAGGCCTGAAGTTCGCCTCGCGCGAGTGCATCTACGACAGCGAGATGATCCCCAACTCCATCATTTACCCCATCTGAGCGCGCCCTCGAGCATGCCCCTGATCACGCCACGAGACCCCCGATGACCACTGAAAACTGGACCGACGCGCTGGCCGCGGCCGACCTGCCCGCAGACGATGTCACCGCCGTGACGGTGGCTGGACGCGAGATCGCCCTGTACAGCGTGGGCGACGAAGTCTTTGCCACCGACAACCTGTGCACCCACGGCCCTGGCCGCCTGTGCGACGGCTTCCTGCTGGACCACGAGATCGAGTGCCCGCTGCACCAGGGTCGCTTCGACATCCGCAACGGCCAACCCACCTGCGACCCCGTGACCGAGGCGCTGCGCACCTACCCCGTGCGCATCGAGGGTGGCCGGGTGTTCCTGCGCCTGGACTGACCACCATCCGCGCAGGCGGGCAGCCCCGCGTAGAGACCCTGCGCCCATGTGCAACCGCTACGTCGCACCCGCTCAAGGCGACATCGAACGCCACTGGCACCTCGGCGCACGACAGCCCACAGGCCGCTGGGCGCCCGGGGTGTACCCGCGTGCACCGGGTCCTTTCATCCGTGCCCGTGACGGTCAGCCCGAACTCGTGGTCGGCCAGTGGGCCCTGGTGCCGCATTTCGCCAAGGCCCCGAAGCTCAGCTACCAGACCAACAACGCGCGCTCAGAAGAGCTCGCCCAGAAGGCCAGCTACCGCGGGCCGTGGCAGCGCGGCCAGCGCTGCGTGATCCCCGCCTGGGTGTTTGACGAACCCTGCTGGGAAACCGGGCGCAACGTATGGTGGAGCTTCCGGCGCGCCGACGGCCAACCCTGGGGGCTGGCGGGGCTGTGGAACACCTGGGTGGACCCGGCCACGGGCGAGGTGGTGGAGAGCTACACCATGCTCACCCTCAACGCCGACGCCCACCCCCTGATGCGCCGGATGCACAAGCCCGACCCGCAACTCGGCCCCGACCAGCAGGACAAGCGCTCGGTCATCCCCATCGAGCTGGAAGATGTGGATGCCTGGCTGCACGGCAGCCAGCAGCACGCCACGGCCTTGCTGCGGTTGGCGCCTGTGGAGGTTTTCAGCGCGATGCCGGCCCCGTCCGACCCAGCAGGCGCGCTTTTGGCACCTGGCGGCATCGCACCGCCCGCTCAGCCTTCCCTTCTGTAAACCCCGGGCGCGTGCTGCGCTCAGCGCGAGCCGCCCGCGCCTGCCACGCGCTGCTGCGCGGCCTCCAACATCTTCTCCACTGCATCGGCCAGCGCCAAGGCATGGCCCAGGCATTCCTGGTGCCCCTGGCGGGCGGCGATTTCGACGGTGCGTGCCAGCGTGAATGCCGCGTCGGCCTTGACGTTGCCGGCCACGCCCTTGACGCTGTGCGCCTCGCGCATGATCAAGGGCAGGTCGCGCTGCTGCACGGCGCCGCGCAGCGTGGCCGGCTTGGGGCCCAGGTTCTTGAGCAGCCCCTGGGCCAGCTGGTCCAGGAAGGCGTCGGACGCGCCCAGCCCGGCCGCCACCGCAGCCCAGTCGATGACCGGCCGCTGCATGGACGTTGATGTGGACGGTGGCACCGGCGCCGGTGCTGGCGATGGAGCCGGCGATGGCACGCGCGCCACGGGGGCGGCCGGTGGAGGCGACACCCTGAAACCCAGTGCTCGCGGGCTACAGGCGCGCTGAATGGCGCCCACCAGTTCCTCGACATCCACCGGCTTGGCCACATGGCCCACCATGCCCGCCGCATGGCAACGCGCCCGCTCCTCGGGCAGGGCGTGGGCGGTCAGGCCGATGACGGGCAGGTCCGGTCGGATCTGCCGGATGCGGCGCGTGGCCTCGAAGCCATCCATCTCCGGCATCTGCAGGTCCATCAGCACGATGTCGAAGGGAGCGGACGCCGCAGCCCCCCCGGCCTGCGCCTGCACCGCGCGCACCGCAGCCGCGCCGTCCTCGGCAAACTGTACCCGGGCGTCCTCCTGTTCCAGGATGCGGGCCAGCAGGAAGCGGTTGACCTCCATATCCTCGGCCGCCAGCACCCTCAGGCCATCCAGTCGGCCCGTGCCGCCGATCAGAGCGCCAGGCTCGGTATCGCGCGTGGGCGCCTCGGGCAAGGTGACAGTGAAAGTAAAGCTGCTGCCCTGGCCGGGCGTGCTGCGCACCGTGATGTCGCCCCCCATCTCGCGGGCCAGATGGCGCGAGATGACGAGGCCCAGGCCCGTGCCGCCATGGCGCCGAGTGCTGGAGCTGTCGGCCTGTTCGAAAGGCTGGAACAAGCGTGCAATCTGTTCGGGCGTGAGCCCGATGCCGGTGTCGGTGACCTCGAAGACGTGGCGCGCGTCCACCGAGCTCACCCGCAAACGCACCTGCCCCTTTTCGGTGAACTTCACGGCGTTCGAAAGCAGGTTCAGCAGCACCTGCTGAATGCGCTGGGCGTCGCCCATGACCTGCGGCCGCGGCCCCGGAGACCAGTCCACGTGCAGCGCGATGCCTTCGGCCAGCGCCTGGGGTTCGAGCAGCTGCGCGGCCTGCGCCACCGTGGAGGCCAGGTCGAAGGGCTGGCTCTCGACCGTGCACTTGCCCGCCTCGATACGGGAAAAGTCCAGCACATCGTTCACCACGCGCAGCAGGTGCTGCCCCGCAGACAGGATGCGCGGGTACAGCGACTGCGCGGCCCGGCCGGCCGCCTCTTCACGCAAACCCACCTGCGACAGACCGATCACGGCGTTGAGCGGGGTGCGCAGTTCGTGGCTCATGCGGGCCAGGAAGTCGGTCTTCGATCGCGCGGCGCCTTCGGCCCGCTGCAGGGCGTCCATCAGGTCCTGCGTGCGCTGGGCCACCTTGTCTTCCAGGGCCTGGTTGGCGGCCTCCAGTGCCCGCGCGCGCCGCGCCAGTTCCAGGTGCAGCCGCACCCGGGCCTGCACCAGATCCGGCCGCAGCGGCTTGTGAATGAAGTCCACCGCCCCCAGCGCCAGCCCCCGGGACTCGCTGGCCGCATCCGTGCGTGCCGTCACGAAGATCACGGGAATGGCCCGGGTGGCTTCCTCCTGCTGCAGGCGCTCGCACACCTGGAAGCCGTCCATGTCCGGCATCATCACGTCCAGCAGGATCAGGTCAGGCACGGTCCGCCGGGCCAGGGCCAGGCCCTCTTGCCCCGAGGTGGCGAACTGCACCTCGGCCACCTCGGAAAAAGTGGCACCGAGCACGGTGACGTTCTCGATCACGTCGTCGATGACCAGGATGACAGGGGGTTCGCTCATGGTGAGGGTGCGGGGGCGGGACCCGATGATGCATCAGCCCAGCGCGCCCTCAGGGAAGCCAGACCGGAGCGGGCGGCGCGAAAGTGCAGACGCCCGATGTCCTGCTCGACTTCGCTGAAGTCCGCCGCCCAGGCGGTGCCGTGCAGTTCACCGCGCACCCGCTCGGCCACACGGCGCGCCGCCAGCATGTTGAGCGACAGCAGGCCGTCCAGTTCCTGCAGCAAAGGCTCCAGCACCGTCGGATCGGCAAGGCGCAAGGCCGGCCTCGGGACGGGCTGGCCCACCGGAACGGCGGCCCTCATCTCGAGCGGGGCTTCGGGCCGGGTTTCGAGCCGGGCCTCCGGCGGCGTTTCGGCAGGCGCCTGTTCCACCGGGCTGAACGGCACCTCCAGCGTGAACTCCGCGCCCCGACCAGGTTGGCTGCGAACCGACAGGGTGCCGCCCATCAGCTCGGCCAGGCGACGCGAGATCGACAGGCCCAGCCCGGTGCCGCCGAAGCGGCGCGTGATGGAGCCATCGGCTTGCGCAAAGGGCGCGAAGATGCGCTCGATCTGCGAGGCTTCGATGCCGATGCCGGTGTCGCTGACGCAAACGCACAGCGTGGGCACGGCCGGAGGCGCATGGCGTGCGTGCACCGCGATGCGGACCTTGCCTTCCTCGGTGAACTTCACCGCGTTACCCACCAGGTTCACCAGCACCTGATGCAGGCGCAAGCCGTCCGCGCTGATCAGGCGCGGCACGTCGGGCGCCATATCCAGCCTCAGGCGGACCGCGCCGCCGCGCAGCTGCGGCTGGAACAGGCTCATGACACTGTCGAGGGTGGCGATGACGTCGAAAGGTTCCGTGCTCGGCTGGAGCTGACCGGCCTCGATCTTGGAGAAATCCAGCACGTTGTTCATCACCCCGAGCAACGCGGTGCTGGCGTTCTGCAGCCGCTGCGCGTAGGCCTGCTGCTCGGCTTGCAAGGGGGTGCGCAGCAGCATGTCGGCATAGCCGACGATGGCGTTCATCGGCGTGCGCACCTCATGGCTCATGTTGGCGATGAATTCCGCCTTGGCGGCATTGGCGGTTTCGGCGGCCTGCAGGGCCAGGCTGGTCTCGGTCTGCCGGCGGATGGCTTCCTGCAGGTACTTGCGCTGCAGGGCCTCGCTGTGCAGCAGCTCGGCCACCTTGCGGCGCATCTCCAGCCCCATGCGCGCAAAGGCCTTCATCAGCACGCCCAGCTCGTCCTTGCGGTCGGGGTCGAAGGACACGTCGTAGTTGGCGGCATGGATGTCGCGCGCCGCCTCGGCCAGGGCGGACAGCGGCCGCGTGAGGGCATGGCTGAGGGCGGCCAGCAAGGCCGAGAATACCAACAGGCACAGCACGCCGATCAGCGCCAAGGCCCACAGCAGCGATTGCCGCGTCTGCGCCAGCGCGCTGCGCGACAGCCCGAACTCCACCTGCCCCAGCACCTGCCCGCCCATCTCCAGTGGCGCCTCGAAGTCCAGGCTGTCCTGCGCGGCCTCAACCGCGGCGGGCTTGGTCAGGCCGGAAGCCCCAGTCGTGAAGGCTGTGGAATCGGCCCGGCTTTCCGCAATCACCCGCCCGGAGGCATCGCGCACGCAGACAAAGACCAGATCGCGCGTGGCGCGCGCCTCGGTGAGGATGGCCGCGACAGTGGCGAAGTCACGCTGCGCCAGGGGGGCCGCGAGCGCCGAGTTGAACAAGGGCTTGAGCTGCCCCACCCGCGCCGTGAGTTCGCGCTGCAGGTAGCGGTCCACCAAGGTGGTCACGCCCACCGCCACGGCGGCCAGCATCAGCACCTGCAGCAGCACGCCCACGCAGATGAGCTTGGCGCGAAAGCCCAGCCGGTTCCAGGCCATGCTCAGCGCCATGGCCTCGGCCTATCGCCCCGCCAGGGCCCGGGGCAACCCCCGCGCAGTGCCCGCGGCCACGGTAGCGGCACAGGCAGCAGCTTCAGGGCTTGAGACCCAGGCCGCGCCGGGTCAGGTCGTTGAAGGGGTCGGCGAAGCTCAGGTCGGCATCGGCCAGTTCACGGATGCCCCTGAACCCCGACAGCTCGAAAAAGCGTGCACCGTCGGCACTGCCCGGAAAGGCCAGGATCAAGGCCTTCAGGCGCTGGCGCTGCGCGAGCGGCAGTGACGGATTCGCCATCACGAAGAAGCCGGGCACCGTGGTGATCTGCCTGACGATGCGCAGCGACTGTCGCATCGCCTCGGGCTTGGACCGGAACTCGCCCATGCTCATCACGGCCCACGGTGCCTCGCCGCTGCGCAGCACGGCCCCCAGGCTGTCGTCGTTGGCCGCCACCACCGTCTTGAAGTCAACGCCTTCTTGCAGGCCTTCGGACTTCAGCCATTGCAATCCGACCAGGGCCACCAGCGACTGCGGGTTGGCCAGCGCCAGCGCCTTCCCGCGCAGCTGCCGCGGTGAGTCGTCGGGGTTGTCGGCACGGGCCACCGCCACCGCCGGAATGCGCGGCTCGTAGATGGCCAGCGGCTCCCAGCGGGCGTCCAACTGCATGACCCGGCCCAGGTTGGGTGCGGTGACCACCAGGTCATAGTCACCCTTGAGCGAGTTGGCCGCAAAGGCCCGGAAGTCGGGGGCCGTGACGATGTTGACCGGCTGCCGCAGTTCGCGCTCGAAGTACTCGCGCATGGGCTGGTAGCTGGCCAGCAGGATGCGTGCGCTGACGTTGGGCAGGACGCCGATGGAAAGCGCGCCAGTGGCTGTCTGGGCCCCGGCCGCCCTGGGCAAGCCGCAGCCGGCCCAGGCCAGGGCCCCGGCCCCCAGCAGGCCGCGCCGCAGGCCCGAGGCAGGGGCCGCCAAGTCTGCGCGGGCGGGGTGGGGCTTGGACGTCATAAGGGGCTCCAGGGAAGACAGCGCATGCTACTGCAGCCCATCCACGCCCCACAGCGCCGAACGTCTTCGCGACCCTCCAGCAGCGGACATAGCTCGATGGCCAAGTAGCCGTGCGGAGCCCGCTAACGCGGGTCTGGCAGGCCTGGTGGACCGGGAGACGAGCGCACCGTGGGCAAAGCCCGCTATGCTGAGACTTCCCACCACAAGGAGTCTCCATGGACCTCGACAGCAAGGGCCTTGCCACCCGCCGCGCCGTGCTCGGCGATGCCTACGTTGACGGCGCACTCGCCAAGGCCACGCCGTTCACGGCGCCGTTGCAGGAGCTGGTCACGCGCCACGCCTGGGGCAACACCTGGCAGCGCCCGAACATCGACCTGCGCACGCGCAGCATCGTCACCGTGTCCATGCTGGTGGCGCTGGGCCGCATGCACGAGTTGAAGATCCACGTGCGCGGTGCCCTGAACAACGGCGTGACGAAGGAAGAACTGCAGGAGATCTTCCTGCACGCCAGCGTGTACTGCGGCTTCCCGGCCGCGGTGGATGCCTTCCGCACCGCGGCCGAGGTCATCGATGCCGCGTGAAGCAGCCCGCCTGACCGGCTGCGCCGAAGCGCGCGGGCCTCTGCGCCCTCTTCCAGGCGCGGCGCCATGAGCGAACACGGCCAGCGCCTGTTCATCGCCCGCGCAACGCTGGGCCAGGCGCACCTGGGGCCCGACCCCGACGCGCTGGCGCAGCGCCGCCTGGCGCCGGGCCAGGCGCGGCTGGCGGTGGACAGCTTTGCGCTCACCGCCAATAACATCACCTACGCCGCCTTTGGCGAGGCGATGAAGTACTGGCAGTTCTTTCCCGCGGGCTCTGCAACAAGCGATGCCGCGCTGGGGTGCCTACCGGTGTGGGGTTTTGCGACCGTGGCCGAGTCGCTGGCCGAGGGCGTGGCGGTGGGCCGGCGGCTGTGGGGCTACTTCCCCGCAGGCACGCATCTGGTGGTCGAGCCTGCCAGGATCTCGGCCGCCGGCTTCGTGGACGGGTCGGCGCATCGCCAGGAACTCGCCGGCGTCTACAACCAGTACGTCTTCTGCGATGCCGACCCCGGCTGGAGCCCCGAACTCGAAGGCCTGCAGGCGGTGTTGCGGCCGCTGTTCCTCACGGCGTTTCTTCTGGATGACTTCCTGGCCGACCAGGGCTTCTTCGGCGCCCGGCAACTGCTGCTGTCCAGCGCCTCTAGCAAGACGGCGCTGGCCACGGCGCACTGTCTGGCCCAGCGGCGCGGCTCGCCGCAGGCACCGCGCATCGTGGGCCTGACCTCGGCAGCAAATGCCGAATTCGTGCGCTCGCTGGGCTGCTATGACACCGTGCTCACCTACGAGCAATGGACGGCAGAGCTGGGGCCAGACCTCGCGGCGTACGTCGACTTCGCAGGCAACGCCGCACTGCGGCGCCGTATCCACACCCACTTCGCCGACACGCTGATGTTCAGCAGTTCCATCGGCGGCACCCACTGGGACGCGCTGGGTTCGGCACGCGACCTTCCCGGCCCCCGCCCCACGCTGTTCTTCGCCCCGGCACAGGCGAAGGCGCGCAGCGCACCGCCCCCGCAGGGCTGGGGTGGGGCCGAACTTCAGCGGCGCATGGGCGCAGTTCATCGCACAGGTGCAAGCGGGCCACTGGGTGCGCATCGTGCATCGGCGCGGCGCAGCCGCCGCGCTTCAGACCTACGGCGAGATGCTCGCCGGGCGCACGGATGCGGGCGAAGGCCTGATGCTGGACATGCGCGGCTGAACGCTCCTCGGGTGTCGGGATGCATCTGACCGTGAGTGATGAGGCCGTGACCGATTAGCCCGTGACTGGCGTGGGGTTTGGCCGGTCTGTACGCTGCGGCTTCGCACAACTTTGCCCCGCTCGCACACTTCCCATGAAACACCTCCAAACCCGCCATACCTGGGCCTGGGCCGTATGGGCGGCGTTGGCCATCTCGGCCCTGCTTTGTGTACCGGCCCGGGCCGCGGCCGTCGTCGGCCAGCCAGCGCCGGCCTTCCGGGCTGCAGACCTCGCGGGCAAACCGGTGAGCCTGGCCGACTTC
>JBIKMY010000396.1:0-2663 GCA_044358945.1 Rubrivivax sp. | reverse complement strand
TCTTGAACCACCTCCTGTGGCTCGGCTGTCACGGCATGGACTGCGGTGCGATGAACATCCTCATCTACTGCTTCCGTGAGCGTGAGGACATCTTCGACATGTACGAGGCGGTGTCGGGCGCGCGCATGCATGCGGCCTATTTCCGTCCGGGCGGCGTGTACCGGGATCTGCCCGATGCCATGCCGCAATACAAGGTCAGCCGCATCAAGAACGAGCGGGCGATCAAGGCCCTCAACGAAAACCGCCAGGGGTCCCTGCTGGACTTCATCGAGGACTTCTGCCGTCGCTTCCCCAAGAACGTCGACGACTACGAGACCCTGCTCACCGACAACCGCATCTGGAAGCAGCGTACGGTGGGCATCGGTGTGGTGTCGCCCGAGCGCGCCTTGAACCTCGGGTTCACCGGCGCCATGCTGCGCGGCTCAGGAATCGCTTGGGACCTGCGCAAGAAGCAGCCCTACGACGTGTACGACCGCATGGATTTCGACATCCCGGTGGGCGTGAACGGCGACACGTATGACCGATACCTGGTGCGCATCGAGGAGATGCGTCAGTCCAACCGCATCGTGATGCAGTGCGTCGATTGGTTGCGTCAGAATCCGGGTCCCGTCATCACCGACAACCACAAGGTGGCGCCGCCGTCGCGTGTGGAGATGAAGTCGAGCATGGAAGAGCTGATCCACCACTTCAAGCTCTTTACCGAAGGCTTCCACGTGCCAGAGGGCGAGGCTTATGCGGCGGTGGAGCATCCGAAGGGCGAGTTCGGCATCTACATCGTGAGCGACGGGGCCAACAAGCCTTACCGCCTGAAGATCCGCCCGCCGGGCTTCTCGCACCTGGCGGCGCTGGACGAGATGAGCCGGGGGCACATGATTGCCGATGCCGTGGCCGTGATCGGCACGATGGACATCGTGTTCGGCGAGATCGATCGATGATGCAACTGACTGATTCCACGCGCGCGCGTTTCGACCGCGAAGTGGCCAAGTACCCGGCTGACCAGCGTCAATCGGCCGTGATGGCCTGTCTGTCCATCGTGCAGCAGGAGCAGGGCTACGTGTCGGCCGAGGCCGAGGAGGCGATTGCGGCGCACCTGGGCATGCCGCCCATCGCGGTGCACGAGGTCACCACGTTCTACAACATGTACAACCAGCAGCCGGTGGGCACTTTCAAGCTCAACGTCTGCACCAATCTCCCGTGCCAGTTGCGCGGCGGGCAGAAGGCTCTTGACCATGTGTGCAGCCGCTTGGGCGTTGAGCCTTACGGCACCACGGCAGATGGCGCGTTCACTGTCCAGCCCAGCGAGTGCCTGGGGGCCTGCGCCGACGCGCCCGTCATGCTGGTCAACGACCGCAAGATGCTCAGTTTCATGAGCCACGAGCGACTCGATGACCTGATCGAGACCTTGAAGGCGCAGGGGTGAATACCATGCAAGACCTGTCCTTCCTCTCCCGTTTCCAGGCCTCTGGCGATGAAACCTGTTTCCACGAGCGCCACATCAACCCGCAGATCTACGCGGGTTTGAACGGGCGAAACTGGAGCCTCCAGGAGTACATGGCCCGGGGTGGGTACTCCGCGCTGAAGAAGATTCTGGGCGCCGATGGTGGCCCGGGCATGACGCCGGAGCAGGTGATTGCCGAGGTCAAGGCATCCGCCTTGCGTGGGCGGGGTGGCGCAGGCTTCCCAACCGGGCTGAAGTGGAGCTTCATGCCGCGCCAGTTTCCCGGCGCCAAGTACCTCGTGTGCAATTCCGACGAGGGTGAGCCTGGTACCTGCAAGGACCGCGACATCCTGGCCTACAACCCGCACATCGTCATCGAAGGCATGACGATCGCGGCCTACGCCATGGGCATCTCCGTTGGCTACAACTACATCCACGGTGAAGTCTTCGAGGTGTACGAGCGCTTCGAGGCCACGCTGGAGGAGGCGCGGGCTGCTGGATTCCTGGGAGAGAAGATCCTGGGCTCAGCCCACAGCTTCCAGCTGCACGCCTTCCACGGCTTTGGTGCCTACATCTGCGGCGAGGAAACGGCGCTGCTCGAGTCCCTTGAAGGCAAGAAGGGCCAGCCCCGCTTCAAGCCTCCGTTCCCGGCGAGCTTTGGCCTGTACGGCAAGCCCACCACCATCAACAACACCGAGACCTTCGCGGCGGTGCCGTGGATCATCAACCACGGGGGTCAGGCTTACCTCGAATGCGGCAAGCCCAACAACGGCGGCACCAAGATCTTCTCGGTGGTGGGCGATGTGGAAAAGCCCGGCAACTTCGAGATCCCCCTGGGCACGCCGTTCTCCAAGCTCCTTGAGCTGGCTGGCGGGGTCAAGGGCGGCAGGGCCTTGAAAGCGGTGATCCCGGGTGGGTCGTCGGCGCCCGTGCTGCCGGCGAACATCATGATGGACATCACGATGGACTATGACGCCATCGCCAAGGCGGGCTCCATGCTCGGCTCGGGTGCGGTGATCGTCATGGACGAGACCCGCTGCATGGTCAAGAGCCTGCTGCGCCTGAGCTACTTCTACCAGCACGAAAGCTGCGGCCAGTGCACGCCCTGCCGCGAAGGCACGGGCTGGCTCTGGCGCATGGTGGACCGCATCGAGCACGGCAAGGGGCGCCCCGAGGACCTGGACCTGCTGGACTCGGTGGCCGACAACATCAAGGGCCGCACGAT
>JBIKMY010000395.1:0-2666 GCA_044358945.1 Rubrivivax sp. | reverse complement strand
CGCCACCGCCAGGGAATTGGCCACCGAGATCCAGGCCATGCCCAGCACCACCATGGCCGGAATGGCGAACCACACCTCCTGAACCAGCACGATCAGGCAGGACAGTACAGCGTGGCCGATGACCCCCACGCGAACGAACTGGTCGCGATCGAAGCGGGTCCGCCAGCGCGGAAAGTACATCGCCGCGATGATCGCCCCCACCCCCAGGCAGGACAACATCACGGTGAAGGTGGCGGGCCCACCCCCATGCAGCTGCCGGGCCACCAGAGGCAGCAGGGCCGACAGGCCCGCGCTCTGCAGGAAGAACAGGAAGATGCGCAGCAGCACGACCTTCAGCCGCTGGGACTGAAGCGCGAAATTCACGCCCACCCGCATGGCGCCCACGAAACGCTCGCCCGGCAGCGCGCTGGTGCGGGGCTCGGAGCGCCAACGCAGGATGAGCACGAAGGAAACCACCGCCAGCAGGGCGTTCAGAGCGAACACCGCCGCCGGGCTCACCGCGGCGATCAGGCCACCGGCCAGCATCGGCCCGACCACACGCGACAGGTTCATCGACACACCGTTCAGGGCCAGCGCTGAAGGCAACTGCTCCCTCGGCACGATCTGCGGCACGATGGCCGAGAAGACCGGCCAGCGCATGGCCAGGCCGATGCCGTTGGCAAAGGTCAGGGCCAGCAGCAAGGGCGCGGTGAGCAGCCCCGCCAGCGACACCAGCGCCAGCACCAACGCCACCACCGACACCCACAGCTGGGTGGCAGCGAAGTAGCGGCGACGGTCCACGATGTCGGCCAGCGCCCCGCTGGGCAGGCCCAGCAGGAACACCGGCAGCGTGGAGGCGGCAGACACCAGCGCCACCATCACCGGGCTGGTGGTGAGCGTGGTCATCAGCCAGGCCGCGGCCACGTCGTTCATCCACATGGTCATGTTGGCGGCCAGGTAGGCCAGCCACAGACCCCTGAACACCGGGCCGCGCAGGGGCTCGAGGGCGGCAGGCAGCGTCATGTCATCAGCATAGGCGCAAACGGCCGGGGCCGAGGGCCAGCGCACTCATCGCGCAAGTGCCAAGGGCCCCGAAGGGCCCTTGCATGCAGATGCGATCGCTGCGCGGGCGCCTGCCGGCCCCCGCCAGGCGCCGGATCAGTCTTCCTGGAAAGCTTCCTCGCGCTTCTTCTTGATGGATGGCAGCGACACCACCACGATCATCAGCAGCGCCGCAATCAACAGCGCAGCGGACAACGGCCGGCTGAGGAAGGTGGTCCAGTCCCCGCGCGACAACAGCAGCGCACGGCGCAGGTTCTCTTCCATCATCGGCCCGAGGATGAAGCCCAGCAGCAAGGGCGCCGGCTCACATCCGAGTTTGTAGAAGAAGTAGCCCACGATGCCGAAGCCCGCCGCCATGAACACGTCGAAGTTGTTGTTGTTCAGCGTGTACAGGCCAATGCCGCAGAACACCATGATGGCCGGGAAGAGGAAGCGGTAGGGCACCGTCAGCAGCTTGATCCACATGCCGATCAGCGGTAGGTTCAGGATGATGAGCATCAGGTTGCCCACCCACATGGATGCGATCAGGCCCCAGAACAGCTGCGGGTTGCTCGTCATCACCTGCGGGCCAGGCTGAATGCCCTTGATCGTCATGGCACCCACCATCAGCGCCATCACCGCGTTGGGCGGGATGCCCAGTGTCAGCATGGGGATGAAGGATGTCTGCGCGCCGGCGTTGTTGGCGCTCTCGGGGCCTGCCACGCCGCGGATGTTGCCTTGACCAAAGGGCACCTCCCCGGGGCGGCCCTTGCTCTTCTTCTCCAGCGTGTAGGCAGCAAAGGCGGCCAGCAGTGCCCCGCCGCCGGGCAACACGCCCAGCACCGAACCCAGGGCCGTGCCGCGCAGCACGGCGGGCGCGGCATCCCTGAAGTCCTCCTTGGTGGGCCACAGGCCCTTCACATCCTTGGTGAAGACCTCACGATGCTCGGCCGGGCGGCTGAGGTTCATCATGATCTCGCCAAAGCCGAACACCCCCATGGCGATGGCCACGAAGCCGATGCCGTCGGTCAGCTCCGGAATGTCGAAGCTGTAGCGCGGCACGCCAGAGATCACGTCGGTGTTGATCTGGCCCAGCAGCAGGCCCAGCAGGATCATGGCGATGGCCTTGATCAGCGAACCCGAAGCCAGTACCACCGCGCCAATGAGGCCCAGCACCATGAGGGAGAAATACTCGGCAGGCCCGAACTTGAAGGCCAGCTCGGTCAGTGGCGGCGCGAAAGCGGCCACGATCATGGTGGCAACGGTACCGGCGAAGAACGAGCCCAGACCCGCAGCCGCAAGCGCAGCACCTGCGCGGCCCTTGCGCGCCATCTGGTAGCCGTCGATGGCCGTGACCACGGAACTCGACTCGCCCGGCACGTTGATCAGGATGGCCGTGGTGGAGCCACCGTACTGCGCGCCGTAATAGATGCCCGCGAGCATGATCAGGGCAGGCGTAGCGTCCAGCGCATAGATGCTGGGCAGCAGCATGGCGATGGTGGCCACGGGGCCCAGGCCAGGCAGCACGCCGATCAGCGTGCCCAACAGGGCACCGCCGAAGGCGTACAGCAGGTTCTGGAGGGTAAAGGCGACGCTAAAGCCCAGCGCCAGGTTGTTCAGCAATTCCATGTCCGACCCCTCACTTC
>JBIKMY010000394.1:0-2669 GCA_044358945.1 Rubrivivax sp. | reverse complement strand
AAGTCGGGGCGGTTCACTCAAGCATGCGTGCAAGCTCGGGGCGTAGCTGCTTTGACCCTTGGGCTCCTGCGCCAGACGCCAGGGCCCGCCGGCCGTTTCAGGGTCTTCGAGGCTTGTGCAGGGTGACGGGGTTCCCTATGCTCCCGAGGCTTGAGGAGACTTCTTGTGGATCGCACGGACACCCATCAACGCGGCGCTGTGGCCGCCCACCCATCGCAGGCACCAGGCCGGCCGAACGGCAAGGCCGGACCGACGCCCTGCGCATGGCAACGCCTGTCGCTCGCCGGGGTGCTGGCATTGGCGGCCTGCGCTTCACCGCGGGCCCCAGCACCTGCGTCGCCCCAGGCGCCATCACCTGTCACGCCTCAGAGGTCATCGACTGTCACGCCTCAGCCGCCATCGACCGTTTCGCCTCAGGCACCTTTGGCGGCCACGCCGCCGCGGCCGGCGGTGTCGAGCACGCCGTACCGTACCTGGGACGAATTCCGGCTGCATGCGGGCCGTCGCATCGTCGCGGCCAGCCCGAATGGCACCTATACAGGCGCCGTGCCCGAGCCGCTGCTGGCCATTCCCGTGCTGGAGGTGGAACTCAACGCCGACGGCTCCGTGCGCCGCATCGTGGTGCAGCGCCAGCCCAGCCAGGCCCGGGACACGGTGCAACTGGCCATCGAAGCGGTGCAGCGCGCCGCACCGTTCGGCGACGTCTCGCACCTGCCCCGACCGTGGAGGTTCAGCGAGGTCTTCTTGTTCCGCGACGACCGCCGCTTCAAGCCGCGCGTGCTGGACCTGTAGGCGCACGGGGTCCGGGGGCATGACACCCGGGGAGTTGCTACCCTGGAGAAAACCCCGATTCCGCGCGATTCGTTCAAGGTTCGCAGACAGGATGTAATGGGGTGTCCTTTTGTGGCCCTGCCAGGAGATCGTTCCCATGTCGCTGTCCCGTCGCTCCTTCCTTGCCGCTGGTGCTTCCGCCGCGGGTGCCTCGCTGTACGGCTGTTCGAGCCTGGCGCTGTCGCCCGCCGCGCCAGTGGTCAGCACGCTGGCGCCAGGTGTGGCCCGCGTGCGCTTCGGCAATGCCACCATCACCTCGCTGCCTGACGGCTTCGTAGACCGCCCGTTGGTGGAAGGCTTCGTGCGCAACGCCACGCTGCCCCAGGTGCAGGCGGCTCTGAAGGACGCAGGCCTGCCGACCGACATGGTGACCGTGCCCTTCACTCCGTTCCTGGTGCAAATGGGGGGCCGTAACGTGATCTTCGACGGAGGCAACGGGACTTTCGGTGCGCCCACCTCCGGGCGCATGCTCGACAGCCTCAAGGCCACCGGCCTGCAGCCTTCGCAGATCGACACCGTCATCCTCAGCCACTTCCATGGCGACCACATCAACGGCCTGCGTGACAAGGACGGCCGGCTGACGTTCCCCAACGCCCGCATGCTGGTGCCGGCACCCGAGTGGGATTGGTGGATGGACGATGCGCGCATGAATGCCGCTCCTGCCGCGGCGCGCGGCAACTTCCAGGCGGTCAGGCGCGTGTTCGGCCCCGTGGCGCAGGCGGTGGAGCGCTTCGAGCCCGGGCGGGATCTGCTGCCAGGCATCCGTTCGCTGCCGGCTTTCGGCCACACGGCCGGCCACACCACGTTCATCATCGACGGCGGCAGCCAGAAGTTGATGTACTGGGCGGATACCACCAACGTAGCCGCCCTCTTCGTGCGCAATCCCGATTGGGCGGTCATGTTCGACGCGGACCCCGAGGCTGCGCGCAAGGTGCGTCGCGCCACGATGGAAATGGTGGTGCGGGAGAACTTGCTGCTGGCCGGCTATCACCTGACGCTGCCGGGCATCGGTCGGCTGACGCCTCGCGGCACGGGCTACGACTTCACGCCGCTGGCCTGATCAACCGCCGGCCCCCGACCGCCCCCCACAGGTACCTTGACCATGTCCGCCCTCATCGAAAAGCTCACGGCCACCGCCCAGAAGGAATTCCGCTTCGATCCCCTGACCGAAGCACGCGAGAACATCTACCAGCCTAGCCAGCCGGGCCTGATGTTTCCGGGCCGTCCGGTTTTCGATGACGCGGCCCGCGAGCGGCAGTACCTGAAGGAGCGCCTGGTGGGCGCCTGCCGGGCCTTTGCGCGCGAGGGCTTTGATTACGGCTTTGCCGGCCACCTCACCATCCGCGACCCCGAGCGCCCGAACCTGTACTGGACCAACCCGATGGCCGTGCACTTTCGCCAGGTGAAGGTGTCCAACCTCATCCTCGTGGACCACCGCGGGCAGGTGGTGGAGGGTGACCACGCCGTCAACCGCGCCGGCTTCGTGCTGCATGCCGCCGTGCACGAGGCGCACCCCGACATCGTGGCGATGTGCCACGCCCACACGCTGTACGGCACCGCCTTTGCCGCGCTGGGCAAGCCCCTGGCGCCCATCTCGCAGGACGTGGCGGCCTTCTTCGAGGACCACGTGGTCATCAACGACGAGGCGGGGCAGGTGGCGGTGGAAGAGGACGCCGGCCCCAAGGTGGCCGATTGGTTCAAGGGCGTGAAGGCCGCCATCCACCAGAACCACGGCCTGTTCACTGCCAGCCGCCACAGCATCGAGGCGGCGGCTTTCTGGTTCATCGCGCTGGAGCGCTGCTGCCACCAGCAGTTGCTGGTGGAGGCCACGGGCGTCA
>JBIKMY010000392.1:0-2687 GCA_044358945.1 Rubrivivax sp. | reverse complement strand
TACTGGAACTGGATCTGGTGGCTGGACATCAGGACTCTCCTTCGTCAGGAGAGCTCAGGTTACGGTCTCAGTGGCTCACTGGACGAGCCTGCTGAAGCAGGTTTCTAATCAAGTTCAGACTTGAGAACGCCGGTTGATTCCATCATCAGGCGAGAACTATATTCTTCGGGGGCAAGGTCAGAGAATCCAATTCGGCCCCGCGTCGCCATCGTTCAACGTGTGTTATTGTAGTAAGGGTATGGATAGCAAACTCAGCGATACCACTTGGAGCTTGCTGCTAAAGAATAGTTCTTTCGGAGGGCTTGGGACACGAGCTGCCCCGCGTCTTTCCGAGTCGATAAGTTCCGAGGAGCTTCGAGAAATCGGCGAATCCGTTAGGCGACTGATGGGTCCGTTGACGCGTGCATATGTTTTGCAGAAATCCAGCGGAATCGAGGCGGGTACAGTTTACGTTCTGGTGGAGAGTACCCGAGTGCTTGAAAATCGGCGTGATGTCCAGGACACGCTTCTCAGACGGTTCCAGTTTGTTCTTGAAGGGCGCCGTGCTCGATTGATGCTCATCGATCCTTCGGTTGCGCTGACAGACGAACTTAAGCGGTTTCGTGTCATCGCCAGACGTCTTGATACGGGCGCTTGACCAAACACCAGTTCGCTCGGTGCGACTTCTGGTCAGGCTGTTGGTCGAGACAACACAACCTCTTCGCTTGGGACCGCGATCGGCGTGACAGATTGATCCTGTCACAGAGGACGAAGAGGTTGTCTGCGCCTACAGGAACAACCGGCGTATTCCTCACCGAACACGGGCGACTTACCGCAGGCAAAACAGCCTCTTTGCTAGGTCTGCTCTGCATAAATGCTGACAGTCTCCCCCGCCACCAGCGCCCTAATGCGGTGCGAGCTGGTGTGGGCGCCGATTTCGCGCATCACGGCGTCCAGCTCGCCGGGCTTGATGTGGGTGATGAGCACCTGGGCGCCTGGGCGCAGGGATGTCAGCTCGGCCTCCAGCATCGCCGGGCACAGGTGCTGGCTGATGTGCGCCAGGGCCTGCTCGTCGTCGCCGAAGGCGGTTTCGATCACCAGGGTGTGCACGTTCATCGAAGCCAGGCGTTGCCACAGCGCCGGGTTGGGCCCCGTGTCGCCGGTGTAGACCCAGGCCGGCTGGCCGGCGCCGGCACTGACGGCGTAGCCCACCGCCGGCACGGTGTGGGCCGCGGGCAGCACCTCGATGCGGCGCCCGCCCACCTCCAGGCACTGGCCCAGGGCCACTTCCACGAAGGACAGGGCGGGCTGCGCGGCGCTGGGGATGACGGTGAAATCCGGCCAGATCACGCCGTTGAAGATGTGCTGGCGCAGCGCCTGCAGCGTCTCGCGCAGCGCGTACACCTGCACCGGCGGGCGCTTGGCGGCCATGCGCAGGCGCAGGCCGGTGTCGGCCAGCAGGCCCACGGCCAGCACGTGATCCAGGTGGCTGTGGGTGAGAAAGACGTGGTCGATGCGGGCGATGTCCTGGTGGGGCAGATCGCCCACGCCGGTGCCGGCATCGATCAGGATGTGGTCATCCACCAGGAACGAGGTGGTGCGGCAGCCTGCGGCAATCGAGCCCGAGCAGCCCAGCACGCACACCTGCAGGTCTGCGGCGTGGGTCACAGGGTTCCAGGCTCCGCCATGACGCCGCTCCGCACGGGCCCTCAGGTGTTGGTGAACTGCATGCGGGTGCCCGCCAGTTCGATGACGTCGCCGTTGCGCAGCGACAGCCCGTCGCCGGACACCACCGCGCCATTGACGGTGGGGCGCTGCGCCCCTTCCACGTGGGTGAGCACGAAGCTGCCGCCACGCTTGTCGATGGCCGCCACCTGCACGCCGGGCTTGCCCAGGGTGGTGCGGTCCTTGGTCAGCTGCACCTCGCGGCCGGCAGCGGCGCCGTTGAGCACGCGCACGCTGGCGTGGGTCTCCAGCGGGGTGGGGGCGCTGAAGAGGCCCAGATCAGAGCCCGGCACGGTGACAAAGCCGGCCCAGTCCTTATCGTCCTCCCCCTCGTCCTGGGGCGCGGGCGCCTGGCCTTCGGCCAGGAACTTGATCTTGTACTTGCCGACCTCGATCACATCGTCATGGGCCAGGCGGTGCCGCTTGATGGCCGCGCCGTTGACGTAGGTGCCGTTGGTGCTCTTGAGGTCTTCGACATAGACCTCCGAGCCCAGCAGGTGGAACATGGCGTGCTCACCGCTGACCGCCAGGTTGTCGATCACGATGTCGTTGTAGGGTCGCCGGCCCAGCGTCGTCTTTTCCTTGGACAGTGTGACCTCGCGCACCCCTGCGCCATCCAGGGAAATCTCCAGTTTGTTCATTCAGCCCACCTCTTGCCGTGCCCGCCTGTCTGCGCTGCGGCTCTCACCAGCACCACCGAAATGTTATCCCTTCCACCAGCTGCATTGGCCGCGTCCACCAGGGCAAGGCAGGCGTCTTGCAGCGAGGCGTGAGTGTGGCACAGCAGGTCACAGATGCCTTCGTCGTCCACCATGTCGGTCAAGCCGTCGGAACACAGCAGCAACAGGTCGTCCTGCATCAGGCTGTGGTCACGCGCCTCCAGCGTCACTTCGGCCTCCACGCCCAGGGCGCGGGTGACCAGGTTGCGGTTGGTCGAGCGCGCCGCCTGGGCCGGGGTGATGAGGCCGGCGTCGAGCTGCTCC
>JBIKMY010000390.1:0-2688 GCA_044358945.1 Rubrivivax sp. | reverse complement strand
GCGGCCGCCGTCCAGCAGGAACACTTCGGTGCGGTAGAAGTCAATGGAGCGGCCGAGAAACGTGCGCTCGAAGCCTGGCGTGCGGTCCACCGAAGCCCAGGCGGACACGTCGCTCTTCCGGCCTTCGAAGACGGTGACTGCGTCCTGCCAGCGCTGGTCGCGCTTCCAGCGCTTGATGACCCGCGGGTAGCCGGAATCGGTCATGGCGCCGGCGCCGAAGTCGGTGCCGATGTAGGCGCTGTCGGCATCGATCCAGTCGAAGCTGGACTTGGCCTCGGGCAGCTCGAAGCCGCCCTCGGAGGCCGGGATGAAGCGCTTGCTCACGGTGTCGAACTCGCGCTGTACCGCGGCATCGGCCCCGCCCTTGGAGAGCTTGAGCATGCAACGGCGATGGTCCGGCCCGAAGCTGTTGCTGCCGCCCCAGACCCAGTTCACGCCTTCGGCTTTACCGAGCGCATCGATGTCCAGCACCGTCTCCCAGGCGGGCTGGGCTTGGCGGTATTCGGTCAGCGTGGTGCGGCGCCACAGGCCGCGCGGGTTGGTGGCGTCCTGCCAGAGGTTGTACAGGTGCTCACCGCGTCGGCGCACGGCGGGGATGCGGTCGCGCGAGTCCAGCACCTCACGGATGCCTGCTCGCAGGGGGGCGAAGTCGGGCCAGGACTCCAGGCGCGCGCGGGCTGCGGCGTTGCGCTCGCGCACCCAGCTCAGGGCCTTGTCGCCCTGCACGTCTTCGAGCCAGAGGTAGGGGTCTTCGATGGCCGGGGCCGACGGGGGCGTGTGCTGGGCGTGGAGGGTCGTCATGGGGGTCAGGGGCAGGGGACAGGCGAGGGCGCCCAGAAGCTGGCGACGGTTCATCGGGGGCGTCTGGTTTCCTCAGCGCGTGGCACTCTTGAGCGCCAGCGGCGACAGTTCCACCGACTGCTGCCCATCGCTGACCCAGATGCTGCCGTCCTGCACCGTCACCTGCCACTGCATCGAGCGCTGGGCCAGTGCGGACAGGGCCTGGGCCTGCTCGGCGGGGATCTGCCACACGTCCAGGTTTGACAGCCGCGTGAGCTTGTTCTCGATGCCGCCCCACCAAATGGGCACTGCGGGCCCGTAGGCGTAGATGCACACGCGCTCGGCGCGCCCGCAGGCCTTGGCCAGGCGCCGCTCATCGGGCTGGCCCACTTCCAGCCACTGGACGAGCTGGCCCGTGAGGTCGTGCTGCCACAGATCGGGTTCGTCAGCGTCTGACAGGCCCTTGGCGAACTGCAGGGCACCGCGTTCGGTGTCGCTCGGCACCCGCAGCGCAAACGCCAGCAGCCGCACCAGCAGGCGCTCCTCGGTCTCTGAGGGGTGCAACGCCAGGGTCAGGGCATGGTCGGCATAGAGCTGCCGGTCCATGTCGGCGATCTGCAGCTGGGCTTTGTAGATGGTGGCTTTGAGGGCCAAGGCGTAACTCCTGGTGGGGGCGATGACCTGCCCGGGTCTGGCCCGCCCGACGGGGGAGCGTTCAGGGAACAAGCCAAGCCACGGCAGGGGCGGATTGTGATGCCATGAGCCCCTCACAGTGGCAGTGCCGATGGCATCATCGCGCCATGACCGAAGGCGTTCGACACCCGACTCCCAACCCCTTGCTCCAGCCCTGGAACACCCCCCACGGCCTGCCACCTTTCAGCCGCTTCGAGCCAGCGCATTTCCGGCCCGCTTTCGAGGCTGCCATGCAGGTGCACCGGGATGAGCTGCTGGCCATCGCCGAGCAGGCCGAAGCGCCGAGCTTCGACAACACCGTGGCGGCCTTTGACCGCGCGGGGCGCCTGCTGGGGCGCATCGAGTCGGTGTTCTTCAACCTCACCGCCTCCGAGACCTCTCTGGCGCTGCAGGCCGTGCAGAGAGAGATGGCAGGGCCGCTGGCCGCGCACGCCAACAGCGTCTACATGAACGCGGCGCTGTTCGCGCGCATCGATGCCTTGCACGACGCTCGCGCGACCCTCGGCCTGACGCCGGAGCAGCTGAGGCTGCTGGAGCGCATCCACTTCGACTTCGTCAGCTCCGGCGCCCGTCTGAAGGGAGAGGCGCAGCAGCGCTACGCCGCGGTGATGGAAGAACTGGCTCGCCTGACCACGCGCTTCGGCCAGAACGTGCTGCATGATGAGGCCTCGTACCAGCTGGCGCTGCGCACCGAGGACGAGCTGGCCGGCCTGCCAGACTTCGTGCGCGACGCCGCCCGCCAGGCGGCCCGGGACCGGGGTCTGCAGGACGACGCGCAGGCCCACGTCATCACGCTCAGCCGCTCTCTGATCGTGCCTTTCCTCACCTTCTCGGCGCGGCGCGACCTGCGTGAACAAGCCTGGCGCGCCTGGACCAGCCGTGGCGAGCACCCTGGCGACCACGACAACCGCGAGGTGGCCCGCGCCATCCTCAAGCTGCGCCGTGAGCAGGCCCGGCTGCACGGCCATGCCAGCTTTGCCGATTACGCGCTGGTGGACCGCATGGCTGGCACACAACAGGCCGTGCGGCAGCTGTTGGACGAGGTGTGGCCGCGCGCCCTGGCCGCGGTGGAACGCGAGCGGCAGATGCTGCGCGCCGCCCTGGTGGACGCAGGGCAGGGAGCCGAGGCCGCCATCGAGCCCTGGGACTGGCGCTTCTGGGCCGAGAAGGTGCGCGTGGCGCGCTACGCAGTGGACGATGCCGAGGTCAAGTCCT
>JBIKMY010000391.1:0-2688 GCA_044358945.1 Rubrivivax sp. | reverse complement strand
TGCTGCACGCCACCGCGTTCGCGGCGGTATCGTGTGATGTGGAGGTCTGGGCGCTGCATGTCCATCACGGGCTGATGCCCGAGGCTGATGACTGGTGGCTCGCGGTCGAACAGCAATGCGCACGCTGGTCCCGCCGTGGGCTGAAGGTGCACTTTGCCGGGCGGCGGCTGGGCGGGGCGCCCGCGCCTGGCCAGAGCATCGAGGCCTGGGCCAGGGCAGGGCGCTACGAGGCGCTGACCCTCATGGCGCACGAGCAGCAGATCCCTGTGGTGCTGCTGGCGCAACACCGGCGCGATCAAGCCGAGACCGTACTGCTCCAAGCGCTGCGCTCTGGGGGGCCTGCCGGCCTGTCAGCCATGCCCAGGTCCATCCAGCGTGACGGCATTCAATGGGTTCGCCCCTGGCTCGACCATCCGCGCTCCGCCATCGAGGCCTATGTCAGACGTTATCGGCTGCGCCACGTGAACGATCCCAGCAACGAGGATGTGCGCCTGGCCCGCAACCGCCTGCGCGCGCTGGCGTGGGACGCCCTGGACAATGCTTTTCCGCAAGCGGAGGCAGCCCTGGCCGGCACGGCCAGGCGCATGCAGGAAGCGGCGGCCTGCAATGCAGAGCTGGCCGACATCGACATGACGACTTGCGTCGATGGCCAAGGCGCCCTGGCCATCGCCCCCTGGGCCGGCCTGTCAGACGCCAGGCGGGCCAATCTGCTTCGGCACTGGGGTGCCCGTTGGGCCCAAGCGGGACTGCCCGAGACCCTTGTCGCCCGCTTGCTGGAAGAGGCCACCCGCACGCGTAACGGCAATCGGTGGCCGGCACCGGGTGGCCAAGTGGTCCGCAGCAAAGGCAAGCTGGTGTTCGCCACGCAAGCCCTGCCGAAAGTGCTGCGCTGCAGCATATAAAATTCCACGCTTATTCAGTCTATTGCGGCGCCACTTTGGCGCTCTGACATTCCTCTCATGGCCTTGATCGTTCACAAGTATGGTGGCACCTCGATGGGGTCCACCGAACGCATTCGAAATGTCGCCAAACGCGTGGCGAAATGGGCCCGTGCAGGCCACCAGATGGTGGTCGTGCCCTCGGCCATGAGCGGAGAGACCAATCGTCTGCTGGGTCTGGCCAAGGAATTGATGCCTGATCCGCGGGATCCCCAGGCGCTACGCGAGCTGGACATGATCGCCAGCACTGGGGAACAGGTTTCTGTGGGCCTGCTGTCGCTGGCGCTACAGGCTGAAGGCCTGGACGCCGTGAGTTACACCGGTTGGCAGGTACCCGTCAAGACGGATTCAGCCTACACAAAGGCCCGTATCACCTCCATCGACGACGCTCGCATTCGCGCAGATCTGCAGCAGGGAAGGGTAGTCATCGTCACCGGATTCCAGGGCATCGATGAAGCCGGCCACATCACCACCCTTGGCCGCGGGGGCAGCGACACCTCTGCGGTGGCGGTGGCTGCGGCCATGAAGGCTGACGAATGCCTGATCTACACCGACGTGGACGGTGTTTACACCACGGACCCGCGGGTAGTACCGGAAGCCAGGCGCATGGCGACCATCAGCTTCGAGGAGATGCTGGAAATGGCCAGCCTGGGCTCCAAGGTGCTGCAGATCCGTTCGGTGGAGTTTGCAGGCAAGTACCGCGTACCGCTGCGCGTGTTGTCGAGTTTCACCCCCTGGGACATCGATCTGGCTGCAGAGGCTCGTTCGGGCACCCTGATCACTTTCGAAGAGGACGAGAAGATGGAACAGGCCGTCGTATCCGGCATTGCGTTCAACCGCGACGAGGCAAAGGTCACGGTGCTTGGAGTGCCTGACAAGCCCGGCGTGGCTTACCAGATCCTGGGGGCCGTGGCAGACGCCAATATTGACGTGGATGTGATCATCCAGAACGTCTCGAACGATGGCCGCACCGATTTCTCCTTCACGGTGCACCGCAACGACTACGCCCGCGTGATTGACCTGCTCAAGGGCCAGGTGGCGCCGGCGATGGGCGCGGCCGCCGTCACGGGGGACCCGAAGATCTGCAAGGTCAGCATCGTCGGCATCGGCATGAAGAGCCATGCCGGCGTTGCGGCCAAAATGTTCCGCACCCTCAGTGAAGAGGCCATCAACATCCAGATGATCTCCACCAGCGAGATCAAGACCAGCGTCGTGATCGACGAGAAGTACATGGAACTGGCGGTACGCGCCCTGCACCGCGCTTTCGATCTCGAAGCGCCGGCGGCTTGAACTAGAATCTGGGCTTGCTGGAGTCGTGACCGAGAGGCCGAAGGTGCTCCCCTGCTAAGGGAGTATGTGGGCAAAACCTGCATCGAGGGTTCGAATCCCTCCGACTCCGCCAGTACAAGACCTTCGAACCTGCTTAGCGGGCTTCGAAGGTGCCCGGAGCCCCGCACCATGCGGGGCTTTTTTTTTGGTTCATCGCCTAGGAGATGAACCAAATAGCGGAAATGCCTTCAGCGGCTGGGTCGGCGCGGTGCGGACTGCGGCGGGCCGCTAGGGCGCGACTCCAGATGTCGGAACGTGATCCGGCCCTTGGTGAGGTCGTAAGGTGACAGTTCCAGTGATACGTTGTCACCCGCCAGAATGCGGATGTGGTTCTTTCGCATCTTGCCCGAGGTGTAGGCCACCATCTGGTGCCCGTTGTCCAGCGTCACGCGGTAACGCGAGTCGGGCAGCACTTCGTCCA
>JBIKMY010000389.1:0-2691 GCA_044358945.1 Rubrivivax sp. | reverse complement strand
GCCAGGCCGATCAGGCCGATGTCGCATTCAGCGCTCATCGTCGCAAAGTCCAGGAGGGTGACGCACGGGTGAGCACAGCGGGCCTGATCAGGCGCCACCCGGCAAGCGAATCAAGGGCGGTGCCAGCCTCCACATCGCCCGATCCGCGGCGCAAGTCCGACGGTCGGGCGTGGGAGTCGTGCCGAGGTGTGGGCTCAGGCCTTCTTGGCGAGTCCTGCGGCGGTCATCGCCGAGCCCATGGCACGGTCGCCGTCGGCCATGAAGCGGGCAAAGCCCGCCGGGTCGGCCCAGGTGGTGCCAAAGCCGCGGTTGCGCATGAAGTCCTGGAACTCGGCCGAGTCGTAGGCCTTCTTCAACTCGGCGGTGAGGCGGTTCGCGATGGCGGGGGGCAGGCCATTGGGCCCTGCGATGCCGCGCCAGGCGCCCACCGAGTAGTTGATGCCCAGCGTCTCGTTGAGCGTGGGCACATCCTTGAAGGCCGGGTTGCGCTGCGGCGCCATCACCGCCAGGCTGATGGCCTTGCCGGCGTCCAGCATGGCCTTGGCCTCGGGCACCGAGCAGGTGACGATGTCCACGCCTCCGGCGGCCAGATCCTGCATGGCCGGCGCCGCGCCGTTGGAAGGCACCCACTGCACGTGGTTGGGCTGCAGGCCCATGGCCTGCAGCCAGCCGATGAGCGCCAGGTGCCAGATGCCGCCCTGGCCGGTGCCCGAGGCCTTGAACTTGCCCGCCGGTGCCGCCTTGATAGCGTCTGCCAGGGCCTTGATGTTCTTGTAGGGCGAGCCTGCATTCACCTGCACGCCGGGCGGGTCCACGTTCATCAGGGCCAGCGGCGTGTAGCTGGTAGGCTTGAGATCGGTCAGGCCCTGGTGGTGCATCATCGTGATTTCCACGGTGATCATCCCAATGGTGTAACCATCAGGCGGCGCGGTGGCGATGGCTGAATGGCCCACCACGCCCGAGCCCCCTGTGCGGTTGACCACGTTGAAGGGCTGGCCCAGGTTCTTCTCCAGGATGGCCGCCACGATGCGTGCGGTGGCGTCCGTGCCGCCGCCCGCGCCCCAGGGGCACACCATGGTGACGGGGCGGTTGGGCCAGGCGCCTTGCGCCTGGGCGGCGACCGGCAACAGCGAGCCCAGCCCTGCTGCGGCCAGCCCCCCCAGGACGGTACGGCGATCGGTGGTTCTGCTCATGTTCTTCGTCTCCTCGTGGTTGGGGCGAATGCCCGTTCATCAACGCTGGGCTGCTTGTACCACCCCGCCAGAAGCAGCGTCAACGGTGGTTTCACGGCGTGTCCGGGCCGCGGCTCAGCGCGCGCTGCGGATCTCCCCCCCGCGATGGCACCACCGCCATGAAGGCCTCGACCTCGTGGCGTTGAGGGCACCCCAGCCGCCCGCCGAACCGGGTGCACTTCAGCGAGGCGGCGTGGCAAGCGAAGCGCGCCGCCTCGGCCACGCACTGGCCCTCTGCCAGGGCCAGCGCGAAGGCCCCGTGGAACACATCGCCCGCAGCCAGCGTGTCGAGCACTGGCACGGCGGGAGCCGGCACGCGATGGACCGCGCCGCCCTCCCACCAGGCATAGCCGTCAGCACCGCAGGTGGCGCCCACATGCCCAGTGCGGCCCTGTGCCACCTCGTGCAGCGCGGTCTCCACATTCGGCGCGCCCGTGAAGGCCAGCAGGCCGGCGTCGGAAAACACGGCGTGGGTGGCCAGCGGCACCAGACGATCGAGAACCCCTGGCCCAGCGATCTCCCCATCCAGCATTCGAGGCACGCCCACGGCACGCGCGGCACGCATGGCGGCCTCCGCACCCTCGGGCCAGCGGACATCGCACAGCACCATGTCGGCACCTGTGAGGTGCTGCAGCGGCAGCCAGTCAGCTGACGCGTCCACGGCCGGGTCGTGAAAGGGCACGACCAGGCGCTCTCCGAGCGCGTCGACGATCACGGTGGCCTGCGAGGTGGCGCTGCCGGGCACGGCGCGCAGTCCGCTCACGTCCAAGCCCTCGGCCTGCAGCACGGCGCGTGCCGCCCTGCCGGGCTCGTCGTCGCCGCAGCGCGCCCAGATGCCGGCGCGACCGCCCAATCTGGCGAAGGCGCAGGCGGCCGACAGGGCCATGCCGTCCACCACCTCCACCAGGCGGCGGGCCATCACCTTGGCCGGCAGCGACGGCACGGTCTCGACCTGGAAGATGCGCGTGGCGCAGAGGGCGCCCACGGCGATGGCCCGTGGGGAACCGGAGGTGACGCTCATCGGCCCGGCGAGCAGCACCGCAGGACCGTGAGGGTGGGCCAGGGTCCGCTGTTCATGTCGCTCATGCAGCGCGCGCGGTCAGGAAGGACGCCGCCTGCCGGGCCAGCGCGGTGATGGCGGGGTAGTCTCGCGCTGCCACCAGCGCTTGCGGGGTGACCCAGCTGCCCCCCACCGTCGGGCAGCTGCGCAAGGCCAGGTACTGCGGAATGTGCTCGGGCTTGATGCCGCCTGTGGGGCAGAAGCGCACGCGCGGGAACACGCCCTGCAGGTGCTCGATCTGCTGCGTGCCCTGCAAGCCGTTGGCCGGGAAGAGCTTGAGCGCCTCGAAGCCCCAGGCCATGGCGGACATCACCTCGCTGGCCGTCCACACGCCGGGCAAGAGCGGCAGTTGCAGCCGCACCGCGGCCTGCGCCAGATCCGGCACCAGGCCGGGGGTGA
>JBIKMY010000037.1:0-10764 GCA_044358945.1 Rubrivivax sp. | reverse complement strand
TGGTGCCCGCCCCAGACCCGCAGGCTGCCGACCGTGCCATCGCGATCGACCCCGCAGCCCTGCCGCCGCCGCAGGCCCGCATGGCCCGCTGGCTGGCCAGCACCTACAAGGTGGCGCCTGAACCCGTGGCCGCGCTGGTGCGCGAGGCCCACCTGGTGGGGCCCCGGCTCAAGCTGCAGCCCACCATGATCCTGGCCGTCATGGCCACCGAGTCCAGTCTGCACCCCTTCAGCCAGAGCGCGGCCGGCGCCCAGGGCCTGATGCAGGTGATGCCGAAGGTACACGCGCGCCGCTTTGAGGAGCACGGCGGGCCCATGACGGCCTTCGACCCCCTGACCAACCTGCGGGTGGGCGCCTTGGTGCTGCACGACTGCATCAAGTTGACGGGCGGATCGGTGGAGGACGGGCTGCGCTTCTATCTCGGTGGCAGCCGGTTGGACGAGGCCCTGGCGGCGGAGTACATCGCCAAGGTGATGGCGCTCAAAGCCCGCCTGGAGGAGGCCGCACTCGCCGGTGGCCCCTGATGCCGGCAGGGCTCTGGCTCAAGTTCAGCGCGGCAGCGCCGAAATCGATGCAGGATGCCGCCGCGATGACCGACTCTTTGCCCAAACTGCTGCTGTGCCCACCAGGCCGCCTGACGCCCTGGGTGGTGGCGGTCTTGCTGGCGCTGCCTGGCCTGGGCGGGTTGCCCGTGCCTGTGCACGCGGCCGAGCCGGCCGCCAGGGCCCAGAAGACTGCCGAGCCGGCCGCCAAGTTCGATAAGGCTGCCGAGCCGGCCGCCAAGGCCCAGAAGGCTGCCGACCCGGCCGCAGGGCCTGGGGTTGCCGCGGCTTTGACGCCTGGCGCTGCGGACGCCGCCGCGCCTGCGGCGTCGGCCGGCCGCGGGCCCACGGCGATGCGCACGCCTTACCGGCCGCGCAAGCCCGGCCCGATTGGCGGGAGTGGATCGCCCGGTGCGGCTGCCAGCCCCGGCGCTCCCATCAGCCCGGGCCCGCCGGGGTCGGCTGCGGCCGCCACGGGCGAGCCGCTGCTGGGCACACCC
The DNA here is from genome assembly GCA_044358945.1 of Rubrivivax sp. Taxonomy (GTDB): domain Bacteria; phylum Pseudomonadota; class Gammaproteobacteria; order Burkholderiales; family Burkholderiaceae_C; genus Rubrivivax. The sequence goes on along the minus strand of JBIKMY010000037.1, from coordinate 9,722 downwards.
ATCAAGCTGGGCCCTGGGGACCCGCTGGAGCGCTTGCGCGAGCGTCTGGCTCGCGGGATCGTGCCGGAGGGTGCAGCCAAGGCTGGCGGTCGGGGCACGCCAGAGATCAAGGTCGATAACCGCGCGTCCGGGGAATTCGTGCTGAAGGCGCCGCCCGCGGGGTCGGCGTCGGTGCGCACTTCGCGCACGACTGCCGTCGCCTCGCGCAGCGCTGGGGTCTCGGCTGCGGCCGCCACCGCCACCGCTGCCGCCACCACTGCCGCTGAGGCCAGGCATGGCGGCACGGCCAGCGCCGTCGGCCACGGGCCGCCCTGGGGCTACACCGGGCCGCTGGGGCCGCAGGCCTGGGCCTCGCTGCATCCCTCGTTTTCCTTGTGCGGCAGCGGTCAGCGCCAGAGCCCGATCGACATACGCGACGGCCTGCCAGTCGATCTGGAGGCGGTGGATTTCCTTTACCGGCCGGGGTTCTTCTCGGTCACCGACAACGGCCACACGGTGCAGGTGCAGGTGGGCGGGGGCAACGCCATCGAGGTGGGCGCTCGGCGCTACGAGCTGACGGGTTTCCACTTCCACATACCGGGTGAGGAACGGGTGGACGGCCGCTCGTTCGCGATGTCCATCCACCTCGTGCACCGCGACGCGCAAGGCCGCCTGGCTGTGGTGGCCCTGGTGGCCGAGGAGGGCCCCGAGCACCCGGCCGTGCAGGCGGTGTGGAACCACCTGCCGCTGGAGCGCGGCGAGTTCGTGCCCGCTTCGGTGGAGTTCGACCCGGCGGCGCTGTTGCCTGCGCGCCGCGGCTACTACACCTACATGGGTTCGCTGACCACGCCACCTTGCACCGAGGGCGTGTTGTGGATCGTCATGCAGCAGCCCATCCAGGTCTCGCCCCAGCAACTGGCCATCTTCGCCCGTCTGCACCCGATGAACGCGCGCCCCATCCAGCCACTGAACAACCGGGTGATCAAGCAGTCGCGCTGACCTCTGAGCAAACACCCATTGGCGACTTGGTTCAACTCAGTAGGCTGCAAAGAGTCTTTTGCTCGCACTGCTGCTGCAGTCGTGCCTGACGGGCCCGCCACCTCTGAGGACGAAGAGGCGCCCACGCCGGTCTCGATCCACGCATGCCTTTATTGCGGCTCTATCCCCAAATCGCGAATGCGCTTGGTGATGATGTCGAACTCGGCCCGATAGTTTTGCGTGGCTTGATCAGGGCCGTTGACATACATCTCGAATCCGCGATCAATCAGAAGGCTGCGCACCTCAGGTGTGTTGGTGATGGTCCTGATCTCAGACCACAGCCGCTCAATGATCGATGCAGGCGTGCGAGAAGGCGCCATTACAGCCATCCAGACGCTGGACTGGTAGATCGGGTCGTTGAAGCCCAACTCCTTGAGCGTGGGCACCTGCGGCATCGCCGCCACCCGCTGTGGATTCATGACTGCGAGCGGCACCACCTTTCCCGCGGCCACATGCTGCTTGGCTGTTCCAACACTGGACAACCCGATGCTGACCGTATTCGCCAGCAAATCCTGCACCACGGGGCCCTCGCCGCGCTGTGGCACATGGACCATGTTTGCCGACAACTCGCGATTGAGTGATTCACCACCGAGGTGCCCCAATCCACCGATACCCCACGAGGCGTAGCTGAGCTTTTGTCCGGATTGCGCCAGCTTGCGAACGTCATCAATGCTTTTCGCGCCTAGGGCAGTGTTGGCGGAAATCAGCGCCGGACTGCGAACGATCTGGGCAACAAAGACAAGGTCCTTCTGCGGGTCATACGGCAGCGATTTGAACAACGCGACGTTGTTTACCAGCGGGTCGTTGATGGTCATCAGCAAGGTATGCCCATCGGGTGACGCCTTGGCTACCTCTGCTACGCCGATCGCACCGGCAGCGCCGGACTTGTTGTCCACCACGATGGTCTGACCAAGCGCCTTGGACAGCCGCTCGCCCATCATCCTGGCGAGATAGTCGGTGCCTCCACCTGCGGGGTACGGAACGACAAGCCGAATTGGTTTGGCTGGCCATGTCCCCTGGGCAAACACGGATGTTGCAGACAGGACGAGCACAGACGCGAGAAGCTTCAAGACGTGGTTGCGGCGCATGGCGCTCTCCTACTTTATGGGGAATGGTTAGGTGGTTGCCCGCTCGGCTTCAACACGCTGTGCAAGCAACCTGCGGAACTGAGCCAAAGCGCCATCAATGGGCAGCGGCACCATCGGACGGGCTTTGCCGTACTGCATCGTTTGATGCTGCGCGGTGATCATGGCCCGGTCTTCTTCGAACGCGAGCACGAGGCTCTGGTAAATGCCCTCTGTCAGGGCGGCATCGCCTTGGTTTGAGGGGTGGGATTGCTGAAAGAAGTAGTGCGTGGTGGTCTCAGTCTCAGGCGTCAGCGTTTGGCAACTGTGCAAGCGCACCGCACGACTCAGGTCGTCCGTGGCATCTTCGACCGGGCGCCCACCAGAATGCATGAGCAGCGTGCCGGGAAGAACAAATTCGTAGATGAACCAACGATCGAGCAAGGCGCCATCGACAAACGAACGCATCTTCTTGTAAAACGGCGGCGGGGGAACACCGGGTACCCGTCGGGTGACCTTGATGCCAGGCATGCCCGGCCCGTTCACCGGCTCAATTTCTGCCTTCGCCTGAGCAATGGCTGTGCTGCCGCCCAAGGTTTTCTCGTGAACGTACGAGAGATGGGAGAAGTCAAGCAGGTTGTCGCAGATCAGCAGGTACGGCGTGTCGTAATGCAAGTACCCGGGCCGGTGTTTCCAGTCCTTGTGGTCGCAAGAGAAGTTGTCGGGCAGCAAGTTCGGATCGGCCATCACAGGGTCGCCCATCCAGACAAACACCCAACGATTACGCACAGCAAGCGGGTAGGTACGAACGTACGCCTTTTCCGGGATGAAGCCCATGCCCGGCGCGTCCACACACGCACCTTCTGCGTTGAACTTCAGCCCGTGGTAGCCGCAGCGAATGCAGTCGCCCTCACGCTTGCCCTTGGAAAGCGGTGCGTGGCGGTGACAGCAGCGGTCTTCCACGGCAGCCAGCTCGCCGTCATGTTTACGAAAGACCAGGATCGGTTCGCCCAAGACGACCCGGGAAAACAGCGTGGATGAATCGGTGGCCGGAATCTCATGATCCCAGGCAATCACATACCAGCAGTTCCTAAGCCACACAGGTCAACCCTCACACTCCACCAGACTCGTGTCATGCTATGTGGGCCTCTCTCAAGTCCGTGTACCCCTTGAAGGGGACAGGAGTGACGAGATCAATGGGGCATCAGCGCAAGCCGCAAACGACCGCCGACGATTCCTCGCTCAGCCAGCTTGCTGTAGGCCCGCTTGCGTAGGGTTTTCACTGTCGAAGCTGCGACACCCAAGTCCACGGCAATCCCGTCTGCACTCATGCCGCAAGCGATGCGTGCACACACGGCCAGTTCGCGGGGCGTGAGCTCGGGAACACCGCGACGCAAGGACAACTGTGCACGCGCAATCTGCGCTTCGCGATCCGACGTTGCGCAGCCTGTGGTGCAGTGCGTCGTCAGCACCAGCTTGTGCGCCTGCCTGACCAAACAGGCCACATCAAGCAGACGCCCCACTTCACCGTCGTTAAAGTGGCCGCGGGCACGGTCACGGTACAGATTGACCGAAAAGGTCCGTCCCGGCACTGGTGAATAGAAAAAGGTCAGCCGCCCGGCCAGGTGAGCGCGCTCGTAGATTTCCTCGCGCCATGCCGGCACCTGGATATCGTCAGCACGCACATGCATCGCAGCTACCCCAGGCAGGCTCTGCTCACTGAGCCGCTGAGCGACCCTCGTACCGTCGTCTTCCCGCCAAAAACATTGGCGGTACAGGGCAAAGCAGTCTGGCGTGACGTTCTTCACACCGCTGCGCGCATGGCCCTCCCGCAACTCGGGAACGACAGATCTGCTGCGACTGTCCTTCTCATACTCCACGAGCGAGAGGTAATCGACGGCAATCAAGCGGCTGAAGAACGACAGCATGCACTGTGCCGGTGACGCATCAGCCTCGGCGCCAAACAGGGCTGACACAGCCTCGGCTGACACCGGTACCGCAGCAGGAACCCGATCAAGTTGCCATACGTTCACACTCAGAGCTTATACATAGGCTCGCATGCGTTGTCAGCTAGGGGTTGCGCCAAGCCCATTGAGTCTGCGATGCTCACTAGACTTGGCCGCGCACTCGCTGCAAAGCATCAGTTGTCCGTGCCCCGTTTCACGGCTTGGAGCGTGGTGGACGCTTAGACCGTTCAGGCCTTGGGCTTGCCGTTGCCGCCGTTGCTGCGAATGCCCCATAACAATGCCGGCCACAACCACAAGCTGGCCACCCAGCGCGCCAGTCGGCCTAGGCTCAAGTGCCGGGTCTCGTGCTGCGCTACCTTGACGAAAAGCACCCCGGCGCCCACCAGCACGTACAGCAGCAGCCCAGCGTAGGTGCCCGCCCGCCAGGCGTAGGTGCCGCCTAGCGCATCGCCCAGCACGCTGCCCAGGACAGCTGCGATCAGCACCGAGCACGCCAGTGCCAGCCCGATGCCCGCCAGGGCATGGCGCAGGCGCCACAGGGGATCGTTTTCGTTCATCGTGTCGTGGCGCCAAGGGTGGCGCGGGCCCGGCGCTGCACCCGCTGCACGCCCAGGAACAGGACTGTGGACATGCAGATCATCACCGTGGCCACGGCCAGCATGGCCGGGTTGATGGTGTCACGCAGGCCCGAGAACATCTCCTGCGGCAGCGTGCGTTGCCCGGCACCGGCCAGCAGCAGGGCGATCACCACGTCATCGAAGGACGCGGCGAAGGCGAAGAGCGCGCCTGAAGCCATGGCGCTGCGCATGCCCGGCAGGATCACCTCGAAGAAAGTCTGCACCGGACCAGCGCCGCAGGCCGCGGCTGCCCGCTGCAGGTTCGGGTCGGATTGCTCCAGCGCCGTGAGCACGGGGATCACCACGAAGGGCACGGCGATCACGGTGTGGGCCAGCATCAGCCCGAGGTAGTGGCCCGTCAGCTGCCACGGCGCGAGGAAGAAGTAACTGCCCACGGCGATCAGGATCACCGGCACGATCATGGGCGAGATCATCAGCATCTTCAGCGACTGGGCCCAGAAACCGCGCTGCCTGGCCAGGCCGAGGGCGGCCAGGGTGCCCAGCAGCACCGAGGCCAGGGTGGCCACGCCCCCGATGAGCAGCGAGTTGCCCAGCGCCCGCATCCAGGTCGGGCTGCCGAACACCTCGGCGTACCAGCGCAATGACCAGCCCGGCAGCGGATACACCAGCAGGCTGCCGCTGGAAAACGACAGCGGCACGATGGCGGCGATCGGCAGGACCAGAAAGGCCAGCACCATCAGGCACAGGCCCACGTGAGCGGCACGCCAGGGGTGCCAGCGGCGGCCCTTCATGCGGCCCCCATGGCGCGCCCGCCGGACAGCCTTTGCGACACCGCGTGCAGCACCAGCGTGGTGACCAGCAGCAGCCCACCCAGGGCCGCCGCCAGACCCCAGTTGCCCGTCTCGGTGGTGTACTTGGCGACGAAGTACGACAGCATCTGGTCGCCGCCGCCGCCCACCAGGGCGGGCGTGATGTAGTACCCCAGAGCCATGATGAAGACCATGAGCGCGCCGGCGGCCACGCCCGGCGCTGCCAGGGGCAGGTAGACCTTGAAGAAGGCGGTCACGGGGGGCGCGCCCAGGCTGGCTGCCGCGCGCAGGTAGTTGGGCGGCAGGTCCTTGAGCGTGCTGTAGATGGGCAGGATCATGAAGGGCAGCAGCACGTGCGTCATGGCGATCAGCACGCCCGCGCGGTTATAGATCAATTCCAGCGGCGCGCCGATGAGGCCGATCTTCATCAGCACGGTGTTGACCACGCCCTCGCGCTGCAACAGCACCACCCACGCGGCCGTGCGCACCAGCAGCGAGGTCCAGAAGGGCAGCATCACCAGGGCCATCAGCAGGTCGGCCTTGCGCCCCGAGACCTGCGTGAGCAGCGCCGCCACGGGAAAGCCCATCAGCAGGCACAGCAAGGTGACGGATGCGCTGATGAACAAGGTGCGCTGCAGCACCTGCAGGTAGATGCGCTGGTCTTCAGGCACTGGCTCGAGCGCGCCGGACGCGTCACGTTGCAGGTCCAGCGCCGACAGCAGATAGAAGGCCGACACCGGCCCGCGCGCGTCCTGCACGGCGGCAAAGAACGCGGGAGTGGCCAGCGTCGGGTCGACGGCGCTGAAGAAGGCGGCGTCGAAGGCTGTTCCCGGCTCGGCAGAGCCCACGGCGCGAGCCGCGCGCATCAGGGTGCTGCGCACGCCGTTGACGGCGTAGTTCAGCCGCCTCGCGGCATCGGCCAGGGTCTGCTCTTCGCGCGCCTTCACCAGGTCTTGCGCGAAGGCGGGAAACAGGGCGGGCGGCAGCGGTTGTGCCGCCGTCCAGCCTTGCAGCACCTGCAGCGTGCGCGGCAGGGCGCGCGGCACCTCGGCCTCGCGCACCGCCAGCGAGAACAGCCACGCCAGCGGCAGCACGAAGAAGACGAGCAAGAAGCCCGTCAGCGGTGCCAGCAGCGCGGCCCGTCTCATGCGCAGGTCACTTCGTGGCGGCCCACTTGTTCCAGCGCTCGGTGAGCTTGTCGATGTTGTCGATCCAGAACTTCACGTCTTCCGCAAAGGCCACGTTCAGGTTGGCCGGGTTGGTGGGCAGGTCGCCCATCAGCGCCGGGTCCACCTGCTTGGCCGCGTCCCGGTTGGTCACGCCGTAACGCACGAACTTCGGCAGCTTGGCCTGCGTATCGGCGCGGCCCATGAACTCCAGCAGCTTCTCGGCGTTGGCCTTGTTGGGCGAGCCCTTCATGATCACCCAGCTGTCCATGGTGTAAGGCGTGTCCTTCCACACCATCTTGAAGTTCTTCTTGTCCTTGTCGTTGGCGGCGGTGATACGGCCGTTGTAAGCGGTGGTCATCACCACGTCGCCGGCGGCCAGCATCTGCGGGGGCTGGGCGCCGCTCTTCCAGAACACCAGGTCGCCCTTGATGGTGTCGAGCTTCTTGAAGGCGCGGTCCACGCCGGCAGGGGTGCGCAGGACCTTGTAGACGTCGGCCTTGGGCACGCCGTCGGCGATCAGCGCGATCTCCAGGTTCCACTTCGCGCCGTTGCGCACCGAGCGCTTACCCGGGATTTTCTTGGTGTCGAAGAAGTCGGCCCAGCCGTTGGGGGCGGCCTTGAGCTTGTCGCCGTCATAGGCCAGCACCAGGTTGTAGATGATGGCGCCCACGCCGCAGCCGTGCACGGCGCCCGGCAGGTACCGGTTGGCGCCGCCAATCTTGGCCACGTCCAGCTTCTCGTACAGGCCCTCGTCGCAGCCGACTTCCAGCTCGTCGGCCTCCACCTGCACGACGTCCCAGGTGTTGTTGCCGCCCTTGATCTTGGTGCGCAGCACGCCCAGGCCGCCGTCCCAGGGCTCGTCGGTCATCTTGGTGCCGGTGCTGGCCGTGAAGGGCTTGAAGTACACCTCCTTCTGGCCGTCCTGGTAGGCGCCGCCCCAGGAGACGACAGACAGGTCGCGCGTTTGCGCGCTGACGGGGCTGGCCAGGACGGCCAGGCCGAGTGCGGCGGCCAGGGCAGTGGGCATGGAAATCTTCATCTCGTGGTCTCCTCTGGGGTGCGGGGATGGTGGGGGAATGAAAGGCCGGGCGTCGCTCTGTGGTGCGGTGACGCTCACGACCCGGGGGCCGCAGCCCCCTCGGGCACGAAGGCCCAGGCATCGTCCGGGCGGAAGCCCAGGCGGATGTGCTGCCCCGGCGCCAGGCCGGGCGGGAGTTGAGTGGGTGGCAGCTTGACCACCCAGGGGGCGGAGGTGCCGCCAGTGGGGTCTGCGTGCCCGGCCTCGATCTGCACGATCAGGCGCCAGTGGTCGCCCTGGTGGATGAGGTCGCAGAGCTGGCCGGTCAGGGTGCAGCGGAGTTCGGGCCCGGAAGGGCCGGGCGCGTCGGTCGGGCACAGATACAGCCGTTCGGGCCGCACGCACAGCAGGGCCTGCCCGGGTGGGCAGCCCGCCGTGCAGGCCTGCGCCAGCGCGGGGCTGCAGCGTGCGCGCACCGGGCCCTGCGGGCCGGCCAGCAAGGTCAGCCCGGTGGCTGCCTCAAGGCCCAGCCAGGTGCCGGTGCAGTGGTTGTTGTCGCCGACGAACCCGGCCACGAAGGGGTTATCCGGGGCGTCGTACAGCGCTTGCGGGCTTCCCAGTTGCGCAATGCGACCCTGGTGGAACACGGCCACGCGGTCGGACAGGGTCATGGCCTCGCCCTGGTCGTGGGTGACGAAGACCATGGTCACCCCCAGTTCGCGGTGCAGGCGGCGGATTTCCAGCTGCAGCTCCTCGCGCAGGCGCTTGTCCAGGGCGGCCAGGGGCTCGTCCATCAGCACCAGCGGTGGGTTGAACACCAGGGCACGCGCCAGGGCCACGCGCTGCTGCTGCCCCCCTGACAACTGCTGTGGGCGGCGGTCGGCATAGGCCTCCAGCCTCACCCGACCCAGGGCCTCGCGCACGCGCTGCTGGATCTCGGCGGCGGCCAGCTTGCGCACCTTCAAGGGGAAGGCCACGTTCTCGGCCACCGTCATGTGGGGAAACAGCGAGTAACTCTGGAACACCACGCCCATGCCGCGTCGGTGGGCGGGCAATTGCTCGATGGGCTGGCCCTGCAGCCGGATGGTGCCGCTGCTCACGGGCTCGAAACCGGCGAGCATCATCAGCGTGGTGGTCTTGCCCGAGCCTGAGGGGCCCAGCAGCGTGAGGAACTCGCCTTGCTCGATGGACAGGTCCAGCCGGTCCACCGCAGGCGCAGCCGCGCCGGGGTAGTGCTTGCTGACGGCGTGGAACTCGATGAAGGCCATGAAGCGCGTCAGGCCGCCACCCAGGCCGCCGTGTCGGCCAGCGCGCGGTCGAACTTCTCCAGCAGCTCGTCGATCTCGGCTTCGGTGATGACCAGCGGCGGCGAGAAGGCCACGATGTCGCCCGCCATGGCGCGCAGGATGAGGCCGTGCTCTTGCGCCCGGCGCACCAGATAGGGGCCCACCCCGCGCTTGGGGTCGAAGGGCTTGCGCGCGGCGGGGTCGGCGGCCAGTTCCACCGCGCCGATCAGCCCCAGGCCGCGCACGTCGCCCACCAGCGGGTGGCCGCGGTAGCGGGCCAGGCCCGCCTGCAGGCGGGGGCCTACGCGGGCCACATGCTCGACCACGCGGTCGCTCTCGTAGATGCGCAAGGTCTCCAGTGCCACGGCACAGGCCAACGGGTGGCCGCTGTAGGTGTAGCCGTGGCCGAACACGCCGATCTCGGCGCTCGCGTCTGCAATCGTCTGGTAGACATGGTCTGCCACGTACAGGGCGGACATGGGCACGTAGGCCGAGGTCAGCATCTTGGCCACGGTCACGAAGTCGGGCTTCAGGCCGTAGACCTGCGTGCCAAAGGGCTGGCCCAGGCGGCCGAAGCCGGTGATGACCTCGTCGGCAATGAACAGCACGTCGTGCTTCTTCAGGATGGGCTGGATGAGGTCGAAGTAGCCCGGCGGCGGCACGATCACCCCGCCTGCGCCCTGCACTGGCTCGGCGATGAAGGCCGCCACGGTCTCGGGCCCCTCGCGCACGATGGTGTCTTCCAGCTCTCGCGCCAGGCGCTGGGCGAAGGCCTCGGGCGATTCGCCGTCCTGGGCGAACTGGTAGGGGTGGG
>JBIKMY010000387.1:0-2701 GCA_044358945.1 Rubrivivax sp. | reverse complement strand
GCATGTCGGTGGCGCGGGCATGGGCGCACGGGCCAAGCTGGCCACCAACCTGGTGCTGGGCCTGAACCGTGCGGCCTTCGCCGAAGGCCTGGTGTTCGCCGAGTTGCTGGGCATCGCACCCGCCACTTTCCTGGAACTGGTGCTGGCCTCGCCCGCCCGCTCAGACGCGGCCGCGCTCAAGGGCCCACTCATGGTCAGTGGCGACTTTGCCCCCCAATCGCGCATCCGCCAGCACTTGAAGGACCTGGAGCTGATGCTGGCTGCCGCCGCCTCTTCCGGCCAGGGCCTGCCGCTCACGCGTGCGCACGCTGCGCTGCTGCGCGACGCCATGGCCGCAGGTGACGGCGAGCTCGACAACGCCGCCATCGTCAGGCAACTACGGCGCGAGTCCGACAAGTCCTGACAGCGCGTTCAGCGTCGACCGAGCCCTGACAATCCGTCAGCGCGCATCGGCCGGACAGGCGCTGCGCTTCACAGACCACAGAACGCAACAAGGAATCGATCACCATGGATCTGGGCATCGCAGGCAAGTGGGCGCTGGTGTGCGCCGCGAGCAAGGGGCTGGGCAAGGGCTGCGCGCAGGCGCTGGTGAGCGAGGGCGTGAACGTCGTCATCACCGCACGAGGCCAGGAGGCGCTGGAGGCCACGGCCGCTGAACTGCGGGCGCTGAACCCCGCCGTGCAGGTGGTGGCCGTGGCGGGTGACATCACGACACCCGAGGGCCGTGCCGCTGCGCTGGCGGCCTGCCCGCAACTGGACATCCTGGTCAACAACGCGGGCGGCCCACCGCCCGGAGACTTCCGTGATTGGGGCCGCGAGGACTGGATCAAGGCGGTGGACGCCAACATGCTCACGCCCATCGAGCTCATCAAGGCCACGGTGGACGGCATGGCCGAGCGTGGCTTTGGCCGCGTCATCAACATCACTTCCGGCGCGGTCAAGGCCCCGATCGACATCCTGGGCCTGAGCAACGGTGCGCGCAGCGGCCTGACCGGCTTCATCGCCGGTCTGGCGCGTCAAAAGCGCCTGGCCAGCGCCAACGTCACCATCAACAATCTGCTGCCGGGCGTGTTCGACACCGACCGCGTACGCAGCACCTCGGCGGCCACGGCGGCCAAGACCGGCAAGACGGCGCAGGAAGTCATCGACGCCCGCCGCACGTCCATCCCGGCGCAGCGGCTGGGCAACTCCGATGAATTCGGCCGCACCTGTGCCTTCCTGTGCAGCGTGCACGCCGGCTACATCACCGGCCAGAACATCCTGACCGACGGCGGCGCGTATCCGGGGACGTACTGAGAGCCCTCAGGGCAGCGGCCTCTTCAACCAGCCGTAAAGCCCCTGCACCCCCTCGCGCTCGTCGCGACGCAGGGGGTGGGGTTCCAGGGCCTGCACCTCCAGGCCGTGGCGCTGGGCGAGCCGCCTCAGGTAGTCGGAGGAGTGCGCATAGCGCAGGCTGCTGCGCAGCACGAAGCCGGCGGTATCGTCGGTGGTCTCCACGGAAAAGCAGAACCACCCGCCGGGTGTCAGGCAGCGCTGCACGCCCGCGAACACCGCCTCCAGCGCGCCCACGTAGATGAAGACGTCGGCCGCGACGATCAGGTCGTGGCGGTGGGGGGTGCCCTGCAGATGCGCCACCACGTCGGCCTGGGTGAGCGCGGTGTAGCGCCCCAGCGCGCGGGCCTTTTCCAGCATCCCTGCCGAGAGATCCACGCCATCCAGCCGTTCGCACAGCGGTGCCAGGGGCTCGGCACACAGCCCGGTGCCGCAGCCCAGGTCCAGGGCGTGCGTGAAGCGCCGCACCGTCCGTTGTGCCAGGCCTTCCACCAGGATCGCCGGGGCGCAGTAGCCCAGGCGCTGCACCAGGTGCGCATCGAAGTCTTCGGCGTAGCTGTCGAAGAGTTGCTCCACGTAGGCGGGCGGTGGTGCGTCCGGGGGGCTGCGGCCGCTGTCTGGCGCCTCGCCCGGCGCGGGTTCCCTCAGGCCGGCGAGCTGGAAGTGCACCAGCGGGTCGTCGGCGCCCAAAGCCAACGCCTGGCGCAGGCACTGCCGGGCCCGGCTGAGCTGGCCCAGGTCGCGCATCAGCGAGCCGAGGTCGATCCACGCGGTGACGAATTGCCCGTCCTGGGCGACGGCCTGTTCCCAGGCCTGGGCCGCTTCTGCCGGCCGCTCCAGGCCCATCAGGGCCAGGCCGCGTCGGTGGTGGACAACCGGCTGGCGCCCGTCCAGCGCCAAGGCCCGGTCAAAGGCCTGCAGGGCCTCATCGTGCTGACGCAGTTCCAGCAGGGCGATGCCCAGCTGGACCCAGGCGGGGCCATCTTTCGGCTGGGCCGCCAGGGCCTCACGCAGGCTCGTCGTGGCCTCGGCCGGCCGGCCGAGCTTCAGCCGCGTGGCGGCCAGGTTCACCAGTGTCGACGGCCGTCCGGGCAGGAGGACGAGCGAGGCCAGGAATTCGGCCTCGGCCTGCTCCAGCCGCCCGGACTCGAACGCGGCAATGCCGGCGACAAATGCCGCGCGGGCGCGCTCGAAGGCGTCGGTGTTCATGGGGATGGTCTGCGGATTCACGAGGTCTTGCGCGAGCTGATGGCGATGCCGCCCACGATCAGCACGAAAGCCGCGGCGTGGTAGGCCTGCGGCGTCTCATCCAGCACCGCCGCTGAGAGCAGGGCGGCCATCAGGGGCGCCAGGTTGGTGAACAGCGAGG
>JBIKMY010000388.1:0-2701 GCA_044358945.1 Rubrivivax sp. | reverse complement strand
ACGGGCGTCAGGATCAGTACGGTGGGCATGAAGTCCAGCGCTGTACCCACCACCACGACCAGGGCCATCATGGCCAGCATCAGGAGGATCTTGTTGTCCATGAAGGGTCGCATCAGCTCGGTCACCTGAGCCGGGATCTGGGCGATGGTGATCAGCCAGGCTGACACCAGCGCGCAGGCCACGAGGAACATCACCGTGGCCGAAGTCTTGGCCGCGGACAGTATCAGTGCGGGCAACTGACGCCACTGCAACTCCCGATGGACGAGACCGCCGATCAGCAGCGCGTAGACCACCGCCACCACGGCGGCTTCGGTGGGTGTGAAGACGCCGAACTTCATGCCGCCAATGATGAGCAGCGGCAGCAGCAGGGCCCAGACACCGCGCACCACTGCGTGGCGCAGTCGTCCCATCTCGAAGTGCTGAACCTGGATGGGCGGCGCATCTCGTCGCGCGCACCACCACCAGGTGGCCCACAGCGCCAGCCCCATCAGGATGCCCGGGACGATGCCCGCCAGGAACAGCTTGGTGATGGACACCTGTGCCGCCACACCGAAGACCACGAAACCGATGGACGGCGGGATGATGGGGGCGATGATCCCGCCGGCCGCGATCAGACCCGAAGAGCGTCCCACGTCGTAGCCCGCTCCGCGCATCAGCGGAATGAGCACGGCCGCCAAGGCGGCAGTGTCCGCCACGGCCGAGCCGGAGATGCTTGCCATGACCAGGGCGGCCAGGATGGCCACGTACCCCAGCCCGCCGCGCAGGTGGCCCACCAGCGCCTGCGCCATCTCGATGATGCGCCGCGAGATGCCGCCCGCGTTCATCAATTCGCCCGCCAGCATGAAGAAGGGCACCGCCATGAGCGGGTAGCTGTTGGTGCCCTCCAGCAGGTTCTGGGCCAGGATCTGCGTGTCGAAGCTGCCCAGGTGCACCATGAGCACCACGCCGCAGGCCAGCAGAGCGAAGGCGATGGGCATGCCCAGGGCCATGAAGCCCAGCAGGGAGGCGACGAAGATGGCGATGGTCATGGGCCGCTCACTCCGTGGCCCCCGCAGCCGTGCCGCGCAGCAGTTCCTGGTCGCTCAACCCGCCGGTCAACTGGCGCCAAAGCGAGTGCGCGAGCACCAGCGTCATGCCGCCGGCGCACAGCAGCAGGGCGCTGAAGACGATGCCCATCGGGATGCCGGTGACGGGTGAACGGTCGGTCATTGCCAGGCCCACCTGCTTCCAGGTGCCGTGGGCCAGCAGCACGCAGCAGCCCAGCATGAGCGCATCGCTGGTGAAGCGGCACAGGCGCCGTCCGCGCGGCGGCAGCCGCTCCACCACGCTGCTCATGCCCAGGTGCGCGCCGTCGTGCAGTGCCACCAGGGCGCCCAGCAGCGTGAGCCACATGAAGATGAAGCGCGAGACCTCCTCGGAAAAGACCAGACCTGAGTTGAAGCCGTATCGCAGGACCACGTTGCCGAAGACCAGCACCACCATCAGACCTAGCAGGCCGATGAGCAGTCCCTCGATCAAGCGGATGCCCCAAAGGCCCAGTCGGCTCATGGTGAGTGACCCGGGTGCCGCATGGTGCTGCAGGCCGCGCCTTACTGCACCGCCTCGATCGCCTTGAGCACGGCGTCGCCGTTGCGTTCGACGAAGAGCTTGCGGGTCTCGTCGCGCACGATGGTGCGGATGCCGGCCACGTCGGGGTTCTCCACCACTTGCATGCCCTTGGCCTTGAGTTCGGCAATGGCGCCGGCCTCTCCCTTGGCATTCATGTCGCGCTGGAACTTCGCGGCGGCCAGCGCCTCTTCCAGCATCACGGTCTGGTGCTCGGGCCTGAGGCCATCAAACTTGGACTTGTTCATCACCACCACCAGCGCGGTGTAGGCGTGTTTCGTCAGTGACAGATGCTTCTGCACCTCGTGCATCTTCGTGGCCAGCATGAGGGTGGGCGGGTTCTCGTGGCCGTCCACTGCGCCCGATTCCAGCGCCGGGAAGACCTCGGCAAAGGGCATGGGCTGGGGGCTGGCGCCCAGGAGCTGGAAGGCCTTGATGTGAGCCGGGTTGGGGGTGGTGCGCAGCTTCAGGCCCTTGATGTCCTCGGCCTTGTTCACGGCGCGCTTGCTGTTGGCCAGGCTTCGAAAACCGATCTCCCAGAAGGCAAGGGCCTTCATCTGGTGGGCCGAGAGTTCGTCCAGCAGCGAGCGGCCCACGGGGCCGTCCAGCACCTTGTAGACCTGCTGCGCGGTGGTGAACTGGTAGGGCAGGTCCAGCGCGTTGAGCTTGGGCGCCATGCCGGTGAAGAAGGGGTTGCCCGACATCGCAATGTCGATGGTGCCACCGCGTACCCCCTGGATCATGGTGTTGTCGTTGCCCAGGCTGTTGTTCGGGAAGATGGCGATCTCCACGGCCCCGTTGGTGCGCGCCTTCACACGGTTGGCGAACTGCACTGCCGCCTGGTGCTGAGAGTCGGCCTCGGGGTGGGCATGGCCGAAGCGCAGTTTGATGGTCTGGGCCTGCGCAGCCCCGGCGGCCAGCACGGTGGCGGCCAGGGCGCTGGCCAAGGTGGTGACGAAGTGCTTGCGGTTCATGTCTTGTCTCCTGGGGGTGGGTGTTCGAAGGATGGACAGGGCTGGGGCGGGGTCGGGGCAGGTGCTCAATCCAGCTTGATCTTCGCGTCGCGGATCAGCTTGCCGAAGCGCTCGAACTCCTG
>JBIKMY010000386.1:0-2705 GCA_044358945.1 Rubrivivax sp. | reverse complement strand
GCGCACGGCCTGCCAGTCCACGCCCAGCACGTCGGCCTCGATGACTTGCAGGCCCGGCCAGGCCCTGAGCCCTGCGGCCAGGTCGCGGTCCAGTTCGATGACGGTCAATCGGCCGCAGCGTTGCAGCACCGGCCGCGTCAGCGCGCCCAGGCCGGGGCCGATCTCCACCAGGGGCTGCCCGGGCCGCGGATCGATCGCATCGGCAATCGCCTCAATCAGGCCCATGTCGGTCAGGAAGTGCTGACCGAAGCGCTTGCGGGGGATGTGCTTCATGTGCGCGCCAACCGGGGCTGCACGGTCTGCCTGCGCATCAGCGGGGGGCTCAAAGCGGCGGCTCGCGCATCTCGACGTAGGCGCGTCCGCGCAAGTCGCGTGCCCACTCGGCATAGGCGTCGTCGAAACGCTGCTCGCGCAAGGCGTTGCGGGCCTGTTCACGCAGCTGCCTGGGGTCCACGGCGACGTCACGGCGCTGCATCACCTGGATCAGATGAACACCGAAGCGCGACACCACGGGCTGCGACAGTCCGCCCAGCGGCAACGCGTTCATGGCCTCCTCGAACTCCGGCACCATGGTGCCGGGCGACGCCCAGCCCAGGTCTCCGCCCTGAGCGGCGGAACCGTCCTCGGAGAACTCGCGGGCCATGTCCTCAAAGGTGCGCGCGCCACTCTCGATCTGGCGCCGATAGCCCGCCAGCCGCGCCTGCGCGGCTTCGGCCGTCAGGCGGCTGGAGGTGCGCAGCAGGATGTGACGGGCCCGCGTCTGCGTGACCTGTGCCGGCCCGACATCGCCCCGCGACAGCACCTTGAGGACGTGAAAGGCGGCGCCGCTGCGCACGAGCGCTGGCGTGATCTCACCGGGCTTGAGCGCGCGCGTGGCCTCGACGAAAAGGTCTGGCAGGCGCGAGGCCGGGCGTGCGCCGATCTCGCCACCTTGCTCACGCTGCGCGTCCTCGGACACCTGGCGCGCCACCGCCTCGAAGGGCTCGCCCGCCCGCACACGGGCCAGGGCCGCTTCGGCCAGGCGCCGCCGCTCGGCCACCACCGCCTCGGGAGCGCCTGGCGGCACGGAGATCAGGATCTGCGCCAGGTTCAGCGGTGCCTCGGCACTCGCGGCGCGTCGCTGGCGTTCCAGGTAGTCCTCCACCTCGCTGTCGGTCAGACGGATGCGCTGGTACACCTCCCGCTCGCGCGTGCGCTCCACCAGCAACTGGTCGCGCAGGTTGGCCCGGAAACGCGTCAGGTCAATGCCCTCGGCCGCCAAGCGCTCCCGCAACTGCTGGACGTTGAGCTGGTTCTGTGCGGCCACGGCCTGCACAGCCCGGTCGAGTTCCCCGTCGTCGACCTTGCCGCCCGTTTCCCGGGCATGGGTGAGGATCACCCGCTCTTCGATCAGCAAGTCCAGGACCTGACGCCTCAATTCGTCTGGCGGGGGCAGGCGGGCTCCGGAGCGCTGGGCGTCTTCCTGCGCACGCGCCAGCCGGCGCGAGACCTCCACCGCCGTGACCAGTTCCTGGTTGACGATGACCACGATGTGGTCGCCACTGCGCACGGCCGAACGGTCCGCTGCACGGGTGGCTGCGCGCTCCGCCGCGGTGGGTTGGCCCTGAGCCCAGACGGCCGGGCTGTTCACGGCCCAAAAAAGACAGGCGGCGGTCAGGGCTGCCCAGCGCAAACGGGCTTCGATTTCTGTCATGGAAGAGTCCCCGTGGGGGTCGTGAGGCTGTCTTCACGCATGGGGCGCAGACTCGACGCATTGTCCTTCAAGACCCGTGGCAGCCCCCCCCGGGAAGTGGACAAGCCTGTCAACTCGATCTGGAACATCAGGCGGGCCGTGGACTGCCCGCTGCCGGTGGCCTGGATGTCCACAAACACACGGCCGGCCCAGCAACCACCATCGACCTCCAGCCCCAACAGGGCGTTGGTGACGCGACGATCGTTCACGCTGTAGTTCATGCGGCCCAGGCTGTACCACTGACGCTGGCAGCTTGCGGAGAGCCCGGGTGCCGCGGGGCCCGCCTTGCCCAGGCTCCAGCGCAAAGGCCATTGCCAGCCAAAGGCCCACTGGTCGGACTGGCCCCGGGTGTAGTAGTGAGAAACACTGACGCGCCGGGCCTGGCCCGCGTCGTGCTGCGCTGTGATCACCGACCGGATGAGGGCGCGGTCCTGCGCGCTCCAGCGCAAAGAGCCATCCAGGCTCCACTGCGGGATGACCGACGTGGCACCCACCGCCAGCACGTCCGACGCCCGACCCGTGACCTTCTGGCCCGAGGGGGTGATGCGCTGGTCACTGAACAGCAGGCGCTGCACCAGGCCCAAGCGCATCAACTCGGCGCCCGTAGAGGCGTCCAACAGCCGCGTGACGGCGCCAATGTTCAACTGGTTGGCGTCAGAGACACGGTCCACGCCGCTGAACTCATTGCCCGTGAAGATGGAGGTGTAGTTGAAGTCCTTGCCCGCGCTGTCAAAACTCAGATAAGGGCTCTGTTCACGCCAGGGGGTTCTGATGTAAAGGACACGGGGCTCCAGCGTCTGCCGCAGAGCCCGGCCGAAGGCCGCGGTCTGGCGCTCAAACGTCAGGCCCCCGTCCAGACTGAAGGTCGGGATGGCGCGTGACAAGCGACGCCGGCCGTCGGGCAAAGCCTGGTCCAGGTCATAGCCTGCGGCGTTCAGCGCCAGGCGCGGCACCAGCCAGCCGCTCGGAAAGA
>JBIKMY010000384.1:0-2709 GCA_044358945.1 Rubrivivax sp. | reverse complement strand
ACTGAATTGGACAAGATCCTGCTGCAGATCGCCGCCGAGCTGAAGGCTCGGCCGGCGCAAGTGAAGGCGGCCGTCGAGCTGCTCGACGGTGGCGCCACCGTGCCTTTCATCGCCCGCTATCGAAAGGAAGCCACTGACGGTCTGGACGATGTACAACTGCGCGAGCTGGAGGTGCGGCTGGTCTACCTGCGCGAGCTGGAAGACCGGCGCGCGGCGGTGCTCAAGAGCATCGAAGAGCAGGGCAAGCTCACGCCAGAGCTGCGCGCGGCCGTCGAGGCTGCCCCTACCAAGCAGGAACTGGAAGATCTGTATCTGCCCTTCAAGCCACGCCGCCGCACCAAGGGCATGATTGCCCGCGAGGCGGGCATCGAGCCGCTGGCCGACCGCCTCTTTGACGACCCCTCGCTGGACCCGACCGCAGAGGCCGCAGCGTTCGTGGCCACCTACCCAGGTGGCGCAGCGGCGTTGGCGGAGGCGGGCTTTGCCGATGCGCTGGCGGTGCTGGACGGAGTGCGCGACCTGCTCTCCGAGCGCTGGGCCGAAGACGCGGCGCTGGTGGGCCCCTTGCGCGAGTGGCTCTGGGCCGAGGGCTTGTTCAAGAGCCAACTGGCCGATGGCAAGGACGGCACGCATGCTGATGCGGCCAAGTACCGCGACTACTTCGACTACGCCGAGCCCATCCGCACCGTGCCCAGCCACCGGGCGCTGGCCGTCTTCCGCGGGCGCAGCCAGGAGTGGCTGGACGCCAAGCTGGTGCTCCACGACGAGACTGCGGCGCCTGGCAAGCCCTCTCTGGCCGAAGGCCGCATCGCCCGACATCTGGGCTGGAGCCACGCCGGTCGCCGCGCCGACGACCTGATCCGCAAGGCTATCGCCTGGACCTGGAAGGTCAAGCTCTCGCTCAGCCTGGAGCGCGACCTCTTCGCCCGACTGCGGGAAGAGGCCGAGGCCGTGGCCATCAAGGTCTTTGGCGACAACGTGCGCGACCTGCTGCTGGCCGCCCCGGCGGGTAAGCGCGTGGTCATGGGGCTGGACCCTGGCATCCGCACGGGCGTGAAGGTGGCCGTGGTGAGCGACACCGGCAAGGTGCTGGACACCGCCACCGTCTACCCCCACGAGCCGCGCAACGACTGGGAAGGCGCGCTGCACGCCCTGGGGCGCCTGGTGGCCACGCATGGCGTGAACCTGATCGCCATCGGCAACGGCACTGCCAGCCGCGAGACCGACAAGCTGGCCGCCGAGCTGATCCAGCGCATCCGCAAGCTCGCGCCCGAGGCGCGGCTGGACAAGGTGGTGGTGAGCGAGGCCGGCGCCTCGGTCTACTCGGCCAGCGAGGTGGCGAGCAAGGAGCTGCCCGAGCTGGACGTGAGCCTGCGCGGGGCGGTGAGCATTGCCCGCCGCCTGCAGGACCCCCTGGCCGAGTTGGTGAAGATCGACCCCAAGAGCATCGGCGTGGGGCAGTACCAGCACGACGTCAACCCCGGCGCGCTGGCCCGCACCCTGGACGCCGTGGTGGAAGACTGCGTGAACGCCGTGGGCGTGGACCTCAACACCGCCTCGGTGCCCTTGCTGTCGCGGGTGTCGGGCTTGTCCGGTGCCGTGGCGGCCAGCATCGTGCGCTGGCGAGATGCGAACGGCGCCTTTCGCAGCCGCCAGCAACTGCTGGATGTGACGGGCCTGGGCCCGCGCACCTTCGAACAGGCGGCGGGTTTCCTTCGCATCCGCGACGGCGACAACCCGCTGGACATGACCGGCGTGCACCCCGAGACCTACCCCGTGGTGCAGCGCATGCTCGAGCGCACGGGCAAGCCGGTGCAGGGCCTCATGGGTCGGGCCGATGTGCTGCGCGCACTCAAGCCGGAGGCCTTTGCCGACGAGCGCTTTGGCGCCATCACCGTCAAGGACATCCTGGCCGAGCTGGAAAAGCCTGGCCGCGACCCCCGCCCGCACTTCCAGGTGGCCCGCTTCAACGACAGCGTGTCCGACCTGAAGGACCTGCAGCCCGGCATGCTGCTGGAGGGCACGGTCAGCAACGTGGCACCCTTCGGCGCCTTTGTGGACCTGGGCGTGCACCAGGACGGCCTGATCCACGTCAGCCAGCTCAGCCACAAGTTCGTCAACGACGCCCGCGAGGTGGTGAAGACTGGGCAGGTGGTCAAGGTCAAGGTGCTGGAGGTGGACCTGACGCGCAAGCGCATCTCATTGACCATGAAGCTGGATGCCACCGTGACGTCCAAGGGGGCCGCTCGCTCGGGTGACAACAGCTTCCGCCTCGCGCAGCGCCAGGAGCGCTCGGACCCCCGCGCCGGCCGAGAAGCGGCGGCCCCGGCCGGACAGGGCGCCATGGCAGCGGCGTTTGCCAAGTTGCAGGGGCGGCATTGAGGCCATGAAGGCCTGCCCTGGAGTGCTTGGCCTTTTGTGGGGCCTGTCAGCGCTGCCAGTGCAGTCCCAGTCTTCGGCGTCAACGACTGCCCCATCCACGGACCACGCGCCCCAGCGCGTGGAGATCCGCGGCAGCGAGGTGTCCGACACCGAGCAACGTCGCCGCGAGCCGGTGGCCAAGCAGATCTTCGGACGGGAGGAACTGGACAAGTACGGTGACGTGAGCGTCACCGACGTGCTCAAGCGCCTGCCGGGCGTCACGCTGTCGGGCGGCAACCCGCGGCTGCGCGGCCTGGGGGCGGGTTACACCTTGATTCTGGTGAATGG
>JBIKMY010000385.1:0-2709 GCA_044358945.1 Rubrivivax sp. | reverse complement strand
GGCCGCCAGGCCCCAGGCGGCCACGCCGCCCTGGCTGGCGACTTCGGCCGCATCCTCGAAGGCGCGGATGCGGCGCATCGACCGGTACAGGTCGAGCAAACGGTTCAATGACAAAGTGGACTCCTGCAGGGCGGGTGGCGGGCTGGCGGGCGGCTCGAAACCGGCGGCGTCAGCGGGAGGTGCACAGCGCCTGCCGATGAATGCTGATCTCCAGGATTCTTGCACCTGATGACCCTGATCTGTCTACGGGCAAGCCCTGCATCGCTCAGGCCCTGCAATCCACTACCCGCAGCCCCAGGTGTTCCTCAAAGCCGTCAAAGTCGCGATCACTGTGGAGCAGCTGCAGGCCGTCCTCCAGACACCGGGTGGCGATGATCACATCCACCGTTCCGCGCACGGTCACGCCCTGGGCGCGCAGCTTGCGGAAGTTGCGTGCCGCCTGCACCGCAAGGTCTTCTCCGCACAGCGAGATCTGACGCAACCGTCCGAGCATGCGCCGTGTTTCGTTGAATCCGCGGTCGTCCTTGAAGCCGCGCAGGACCTCCGCGAGGATCAGGTCTCCCACCACCACCTCTTCAACGGCCAGGTGATGGTCCAGCCACTGCGCCTGCGGTGTGGGCCGATTGCAAAAGAAATCGATCCAGACGCTGGAGTCGACCAGGATCATCGGTCGCGTCTCATGGCGTCCAGGTCGCCTTCCCACTCGTACTTGCCCCGTAGCTTGCGCAACTCGGTCTGCTGCTTGAGCCGCAGCAGCGTCTTCAATCCGAGCTCAACGGCCTCGCGCTTGGTCTTCAAGCCGGTGGCCCGCAGCGTGTCGGCCATGAGTTTGTCGTCGATCACGATGTTGGTTCGCATGGACCAAGCCTTGTCTTGAAGATACACATTCTAGGCAGATCCCTACACATCGCAGGCGCTCGCTGCCGCGATACGATCCTCCGGCCATGACCGCATCCACACCCCCCCACGCGCTTCCCCCCATCGCCTTCATCGGCGGCGGCAACATGGCCCTGGCGATCCTGGGCGGTTTGCGTCGTGGTGGGGCGCCGGCCAACGGCTTCATCGTCGTGGAGCCCCACGCGCCGCAGCGCGAACGGCTGCGGGCGGAGCTGGGCATCGAGGCCCTGGCCGAGGCGGACGCCTCGCTCGAGCGCGCGGCGCTCGTGGTCTGGGCGGTCAAGCCGCAGATGTTCCAGGAGGCCGCGGCGCCCTGCGCGCCGCATGTGGCGGGCGCGCTGCAGCTCAGCATCATGGCCGGCATCCGCAGTGAGGCGGTGGTGGCGGCCACGGGCAGCGCACGGGTGGTGCGCGCCATGCCCAACACCCCGGCGCTGATCGGCCGCGGCATCGCTGGCCTGTACGCCCGGGCGGAAGTGACGCCGGCCGACCGCGCCCAGGTGGAGGCGGTGCTGGCGCCCACCGGCAGCCTGCTGTGGGTGCCGCAGGAGGCCGATCTGGACGCCGTCACCGCCCTTTCGGGCTCCGGCCCGGCCTACGTCTTCTATTTCATCGAGGCCATGATGCAGGCGGGCGCCGAGATGGGGCTGGACCCAGCCCAGGCGCGCCGCCTGGCCCAGGAGACTTTCGCGGGCGCGGCCGCGCTGGCGGCGCAAACCGACGAGCCCCCGGAAGTGCTGCGCGAGCGCGTGACGTCCAAGGGCGGCACCACCTACGCCGCGCTCACCTCGCTGCAGGACAGCGGCGTGAAGGCCGCCTTCGTGCGCGCCCTGCACGCGGCCCGAGACCGGGCGGAAGCGCTGGGACGCTGAGGGCGAAGCCGACCAGCGAAGAGGCTGCCGATGAACGGCTGCCTGGCGTAGAGGTGTACATTGATGGTGTATCAGACATACACCACTCGTCCATGCGCACCAACATCGATCTCAACGACGACCTGATCGCCCAGGCTCAGCGCTTCAGCGGCTTGCGCACCAAGCGCGAAGTGGTGGATGCGGCGCTGCGGGAGTACGTGGCGCGCCACCAGCAGCAGCAGATCCTGTGCCTGGCAGGACAAGCGCTGA
The DNA here is from genome assembly GCA_044358945.1 of Rubrivivax sp. Lineage (GTDB taxonomy): Bacteria > Pseudomonadota > Gammaproteobacteria > Burkholderiales > Burkholderiaceae_C > Rubrivivax. The sequence goes on along the minus strand of JBIKMY010000385.1, from coordinate 691 downwards.
TCGATCCCGCCTACGACGTACGAAACGTTCGGGCGGCCATGTCACAGACCCCCGTCCCGGGCCCGTCCACCCCTGACGCCAGGGGCTGACATGGTCCTTGTGGACACCACCGTCTGGATCGATCTGCTGCGAGGCCACGACACCCCTGCCGTGGCGACACTTCGGCGCTTGCTGGCAGAAGGACAGGCGGTCATCGCCCCCGTCATCCTGCAGGAGGTGCTCCAAGGCGCCAGCAGTCCGGCCAGTCTTCAACGTCTGCGAGAGCACTTTCAGTCCTTGCCCTTGGTGGCCCCCGCCGCTGGAGGCCTGACACATGCCGCTGCTGGCGAGTTGTACGCCCGCTGCCGCTGGCAAGGCATCACGCCGCGGAGCCCGCACGATTGCCTCATTGCCCAACTGGCCATCGAGCACGACCTGCCGCTCCTGCACGACGACCGGGACTTCGATGCGCTGGCGCGGGTGGACCCACGGTTGCGGCTGCTGCCGGCGGTGACGCCGTCTTGACCACGACACGCGGTCTGTTCGCAATCAGGCCGCCGGCGTCCCCGCCAGGCGCACCTGCCGGCCGATGGCTTGTGCCAGCACCCCCAGGTCTTGGCCGGGCAGTGCCAGCGTGAAGCGCTGACGGGCGCGGGTGATGGCGGTGTAGACCAGCTCGCGCGTGAGCACCGGGCTGGCGTGGGTCGGCAGC
>JBIKMY010000383.1:0-2735 GCA_044358945.1 Rubrivivax sp. | reverse complement strand
TGCCGGGGCGCTGCTGGATGCACCTGAGCTGATCGACCTGGCGCGTGAGCATGGTGGGCAGATCGTCGTGCCCAGCGGCGCGTTGCTGGGGCTGGACGCGGTGAGCGCGGCGCGTGAGGGCACCATCCATTCCGTCACGCTGGTCACGCGCAAGCCCATCGCGGGCTTGCTGGGCGCGCCCTTGCTGGCGCAGCAGGGCATCGACATCTCGGGGCTGCAGGATCCCATGCGCCTGTACGCAGGCGATGCCCGTGGCGCCGTGCGCGGGTTCCCGGCCAACGTCAATGTGAGCGTGGCGCTGTCGCTGGCCGGCATCGGCCCCGACCGTACTCAAGTGGAAGTCTGGGCCGACCCCACGGTCACACGCAACACCCACCACATCCGCGTGGAGGCCGACAGTGCCTCCTTCAGCATGACGATCGAGAACGTGCCGTCAGACAACCCCAAGACCGGGCGCATCACGGCGCTGAGCCTGATCGCCTGCCTGCGCAAGATGCACGCGCCGCTGCGGGTGGGGACTTGAAGCGTGCGCAGGCACGCTGTTCATGAAGCTGCTTGAGCCCTCAAGGCCCGCAGCCACCCCAGCCCCTGGCTCGTGGCCCCCGGCGCGGTGCCGCGTGCGGGGCGGTACTCGCAGCCCACCCAGCCGTCCCAGCCACAGGCGGCGCTGACTTCGTCGATCACCTCGAACAGGTAGGGGTGGTGCAGTTCGCCCAGGTCGGGCTCGTGGCGCTGGGGCACGCCAGCGATCTGGATGTGGCCCACGCGGCCGGTGGGCAGGTACTGGCGCAGCTTCATGGCCACGTCGCCCTCGACGATCTGGCAGTGGTACAGGTCCATCTGCACCTTCAGGTGGGGTGAGCCGATGGCCTGCACGATGCGGTGGGCCTCGTCCTGGCGGTTGAGGAAGAAGCCGGGGATGTCGCGGGTGTTGATGGGCTCGATGAGCAGGGTGCGCCCGGCCGCTTGCGCCTGCTGCGCGGCCCAGGCGAGGTTGTCTTCGTAGGTGCGCTGCAGCACGGCGCGGTCAGCGCCCGCGGGCACCAGCCCAGCCATGACGTGGATGCGCGGGCACGCCAGCGTGTGGGCGTAGTCCAGCGCGCGCTGCAGGCCCGCGCGGAACTCCGCCTGCCGCCCGGGCAGGCAGGCCAGGCCGCGTTCACCGGCGTTCCAGTCGCCCGGTGGGGCGTTGAACAGCACCTGCTGCAGGCCGTGGTCGGCCAGGCGCTGGGCCAGTTCGGGGGCCGTGAAGTCGTAGGGAAACAGGTATTCCACGGCCAGGAAGCCGTCCGCCGCGGCGGCGGCAAAGCGGTCCAGGAAGGGGTGCTCGTTGTAGAGCATGGACAGATTGGCGGCAAAGCGGGGCATGGGGGGGTGTCCTGTCAGGCGTGGCGTCGGCGCGTGGCCATCGTAGCGCCGCCGGCCGTGCGTGACGCGCCGGCTGCGGGGTGAGCCCTTCCTATACTGGGGCGGCACGGGCACCGCACCTGCCCGCCCCCTGAATGCCCCGCGACGCCACCGACACCTCCAGCGAAAACTCCAGCCACAGCTCCAGCGACACCGCCGCCGCGGCCCAGGCCACGCGCCGCAGCATCCGCCTGATGGTGCTGGCGATGACCGCCTTCACGCTGAACGACACCCTGGTGAAGGTGGCCAGCGAGACCATGCTCACGGGGCAGCTGATCTTTCTGCGGGGCGTGCTGGCCACGGCTTTCGTGCTGGTGGCTCTGCGCCTGGCCGGCACCACCTTGCGCCCGCGCAGCCTGGTCTCGGGCTGGGTGGCGGTGCGCGCAGTGACCGACGCTTTTGCCACGGTGGTGTTCCTGGTGTCACTGTTCCACCTGCCTCTGGCCACCGCCTCGGCCATCAACATGGTCACGCCGCTGGTGATCGCGGCCATGGCCGCGTGGTGGTTGGGTGAACGCGTGAGCGCCTGGCGCTGGACCATCATCGGCGCGGGCTTCGGGGGCGTGCTGCTCATCATCCAGCCGGGGGTGGAGGGCTTCAACGGCTGGGCCTGGCTGTGCCTGGCCGGCACGCTGCTGACGGCCACGCGCGACATCATCACGCGGCGCATTCCGCCTGAGGTGCCGTCCATCGGCATCACGCTGGCCACCTCGGTGGCGGTGACGTTGCTGGCCGGCGGCCTGACGCTGCTGGAGGGCTGGAAGCCAATGGCGCTGCGCGAGTGGGCCCTGCTGGTCGGGGCCGCGGCTTTTCTGGCGGCGGGCTACCAGCTGATCATCCGCGCCACCCGCAGCGGCGACATCTCGGCCGTGGCGCCGTTCCGCTACGTGTGCCTGCTGATCGCCATCGCCCTGGGCTGGCTGATCTGGGGCCATGTGCCCAACGTCATGGGCTGGGCGGGCATCGCCCTGGTCATCGGCGCAGGGCTGGTGCTGCTGCGCCAGGGCGGGCGCTGAGCCGGGCTTGTCGGCAGTGGCTCACCACCTCCCGCGTTGTGTGACGATGCCGTACCACAGCGCACCCATCTCACGGCCCATGCTGGTCTGGCCTGCGCGGGCGGTGGCGTTGGCGGCCAGGTGCACCATCACCAGCTTCTGCTCCGGGTCCACGTAGATCGCCTGGCCGTACACGCCCAGCAGGGCGAAGCGGCGCTTGGCGCCGGGGAAGGTCCAGACCTGGTAGCCGTAGCCGTAGTAGGGCGTGGCCTTGCGCGGGGCGAAGGCCTCGGGGTGGCGCTTCCAGTCGGTTGCTTCCAGCAGGAAGTCCTG
>JBIKMY010000036.1:0-10887 GCA_044358945.1 Rubrivivax sp. | reverse complement strand
CGGTCAACATCAAGGAGCGGCTGGACTTCTCCTGCGCCCTGTTCGACGCGCAAGGGCATCTCATCGCCAACGCGCCGCACATGCCGGTGCACCTGGGCTCGATGAGCGAATCCATCAAGACCGTCATCGAGCGCAACCCGCACATGCACGAGGGCGATGTCTATGTGCTGAATGACCCGTACCACGGCGGTACCCATCTGCCGGACGTGACGGTGGTGACGCCCGTGTTTCTGCAGGCCGCGGATGCCGCACCGTCCTTCTACGTGGCCTCGCGCGGCCACCACGCGGACATCGGCGGCTCCACCCCCGGCTCCATGCCGCCGTTCTCAGCCACCATCGATGAGGAGGGCGTGCTGTTCGACAACTTCCTGCTGGTGCGCGACGGTGCTTTACGTGAGGCTGAATTGCGTGCCCAGCTCGCCTCGGGCGCCTACCCCGCACGCAATCCCGACCAGACGATTGCCGACCTGCGCGCGCAGATCGCCTCCAACGAGAAGGGGGTGCAGGAACTTCGCGCCATGGTCGATCAGTTTGGCCTGGAGACGGTGTCGGCCTACATGCATCACGTGCAGGACAACGCCGAGGAGTCGGTGCGGCGCGTGATCACCGCCCTCAAGGATGGTGACTTCACCCTGCCGCTGGACAACGGCGCGCAGATCCGCGTCAAGGTCGCGGTGGACACCGCCGCGCGCGAGGCGACCATCGACTTCAGCGGCACCAGTGCGCAGTTGGCCAACAACTTCAATGCGCCCAAGGCGGTGACCATGGCCGCCGTGCTGTACGTCTTCCGCACCCTGGTGGACGACGACATCCCGCTGAACGCCGGCTGCCTGAAGCCGCTGCGCGTGATCGTGCCTGAAGGCTGCATGCTCAACCCGCACTCGCCTGCGGCGGTGGTGGCGGGCAACGTCGAAACCTCCATGTGCGTGACCAACGCATTGTTCGGCGCCCTGGGCCTGATGGCTGCTAGCCAGTGCACGATGAACAACTTCACCTTCGGCAACGAGCGGCACCAGTACTACGAGACCATCTCCGGCGGCACCGGTGCAGGCGTGTGGACGGGCCCGGACGGGCAGCTGACGGGCGGCTATGGCGGTACCTCGGTGGTGCAGGCGCACATGACCAATTCGCGCCTGACCGACCCGGAGGTGCTGGAATTCCGATTCCCCGTGAGGCTGGACAGCTACGAAATCCGCCAGGGCTCGGGTGGCACGGGTCGCTGGCACGGTGGCGATGGCGGCGCTCGCCGCGTACGCTTCCTGGAGCCGATGACGGCCTCCATCCTGTCGAACGGCCGTGACGTGCCCGCCTTTGGTCTGGCCGGTGGCGGCCCGGGTGCGCTGGGTATCAACCGTGTCGAGCGGGCTGACGGCCGCGTGGAGATGCTGCGCCATATCGGCAGCGCGCAGATGCAAGCTGGGGACGTGTTCGTGATCGAGACGCCGGGTGGGGGAGGGTATGGCCCCGAGTGAGGATGCTGCGGGTCTCTGCCAACGATCTCCCCATGTTTGCCGTGACTCAGCGGATCAGGCGGCCTGCACTTCAAGGCCGGTACAGATCACGTCCCACGGCAAACGGACGGTCGTCAAACACATGGCGCAGCACTCCCTGGCGCATGAGTTGAGTGCCCACCAGGTCGGCCTGCTCGGCCGTCAGTCCCCAGCGCTTTCCAAGCCAGTGCGCCAACTCTGCGCCCGTGAAGCATTCGCGATGCACGGCAACGCCGTGCACATGCGTTCCCAAGTGCAGCCCTGACACGGCTTCGCCACGGGCCAGCGCGCGCAGGGACTGGGCCACCTCATGCTGCAGATCGTTCTGCTGCTGCACCTGTGCGCCCGTGGCATGGGTGAACACATAAAACAGGTCAGCGTCTTCAAAGTCATGCTCGGCCGCCACATGCGCCATCAGGCCCAGAGCCACCAACCGGCGTCCGATGCGAACCGCTTTGGCCCTGCTGACACCTTCGCGCTGCACGATCCAGTCCACCGCCTCGCGACCGACAAAGCAGTGGGGGTATAGCCTCAGCCGCCAGCGGCGGTCGCGAACGTCGACCCCGCCCTGGAGCCTGGCCCTGCCGTTGACCACCGCGCTCGCGGCTTCATTCGCGCCGTCGCCCCTGTGCGCGGGCTCCCGCATGGCACGGCACAGCTCGGCTGCTTGTTGATCGGTGACACCGTCCTCCAACGTGCCGCGGTGGGCTGTGCCGGCAATGGCAACGGGCCGGGATTCGGCCTGTTGATTGTCCAGCCATCGCGCAAACGCATCGATGGGCATGGGCCGCGCCAGCAGGTAACCCTGCGCGTAGGTCACGCCGCGTTGGTTCAGGTAATCCCATTGGGCTCGGGTTTCCACCCCTTCGGCGATCAGTGGCACATCCAACTGCGCTGCCAGGCCGATGATGGCGTCGAGCACCGGACGGCGCACCGTCTGCTCGTCGATGGTGCGCACAAAGCTCTGGTCGATCTTGATGCGGTCAATCCGCAGCTGCTCCAGCAACGCCAGGCTCGATTGGCCGGTGCCGAAGTCGTCAAGCGCGATGCGCCATCCAGCATCTCGCAGCCCGCTCAGCGCATGCGATGCGCGAGCATCGACGATGTCACGCTCCGTCAATTCAATGAGTACGTGCACGGCCGGCAGGGAGTCGGCGCTGAACACCTCGGCCAGTCGCTGCGCGAAGTCCCCGCGCGCCAATTGCCCTGGCGTCACGTTCACCGAAAAATACAGTTTCGGAGAGCGTCGCGCCAGGTCGCCCAAACGATAAGCAGCCAGGCCCATCACCAAGTCCGACATCTCGTTGATGAGACCGCTGCGCTCAGCTTCTTCGATGAACTCGCCTGCCGTCACCACCCCTCGGTGGGGGTGCTGCCAGCGCATCAGCACTTCGCCGCCCACGCATTGGCCGCCTTGCATCTCGACAATCGGCTGCACCCAGGGTTCAAACTGCCGTTTGCGCACGGCGCCCGCGAGCCGGTGCACAAGGCGCGCGCGCGAAACCACCGAGCGCCAAAGCCCCAGCACCATGGCCGCGCCCAGCAGCAGCCCGACGAGCGTCCAGGCCGGCAGGCCAGTGGAGACGGATTTGAGCAGTGCCGAATAGTTGACATCGGCCGCCACTTTCAATCCGTAGCGTTCCGACCCCCTCAGATGCCGCAGCCAGGGCACCGTGGCGTCCGACACCCCCGCATCGCCCGCCACCAGGATCGCCAGCGGCTGGCCGCTGGGGGTCAGCACCTGCAGGGAGATGGATGCAAGCACCTGGTCAAGTTCAGGCACTTCCTGCAGCAGTTTGGGGTCCATCAGCTGGGCGGTGAATGCTCGCCGATCCATGTCGGCCTTGATCATCCGGCTATCGCTCACCTGCAGTGCGGCCACCAACTGCGGCTCGATGGTTTGTCGCGTGAACAGCGTGACTTCGCCTCGCGTTTTTTCGCGCAGGTCCGCGTCGGCTGGCAACGCCCCCAGCGGCCCGCACAGCGTTTGCCCATCCGGGCTGAGAACCATGAACTGGGTGAGCAATTCGGACCTCAAGCTGCGCCTGACAAGCGCTTCGGACACCTCAGCCGTGCAGTCCGTCAACGCGCCTTGAAGGGCCGGGTCAGACGCCACGGAATGGAGTTCATCCCGTACGTGGTCGAGTACCGCGTGCACGCTCCTCAAGGCGAATGCGCTGGCCTCTTTCGTCAAGGACCTGTACATCACCGCAGCGCTCAAAGCCACCAGGCACACCGTAGCCAGAGCACATGCCACCACCACGAGCAATGCACGGGTACGACTCAGGGACATGAGGCGCTGATGAAGCCGCCCTCCGCCTGAGCCGACATCGATCAGGCTCTTGACCCAAGGAAACGCCCAGCGTCGCTCGCGCGGTGCGGACGCGCTTGATGTGGGGTTGCCATTGGCCATATCTGAAGGTTGTTCAGCTACATGCTGAGCGCGATGAGCTCATTGAGTTCGGCCTCCGGCCCAGTGGCGACCTGGCGACCCGCGCTCGAATCATGAAGCACAGAGCCTTCGAACGCAACGGCAAACGATCAGCAGGAGAACCCTGACCAAGGTGCAGATGAGCGAGGCGTCGCACGCACCCGTCCATCTGGCTTTAGACTTTTGGTGCCTATGTTCGTCCCCCAAGTCCTCCTGACCGCTTTCGAGCCCTTCGCTGGCGACCCCGTCAACCCGAGCCTCCTGATTGCCAGGCAACTGGATGGTGAATTCATCGCCGGGGCGAGGGTGGTGGCTGTGGAGTTGCCCTGCGTGTTCCACCGCGCGCTGGCGGTGCTGGACGAGGCACTGGGGCGCACGCGGCCCACGCTGGCTGTGGCGCTGGGCCTTGCGGCTGGACGCGAGGGCCTGTCGATCGAGCGCGTGGCGATCAACGTCGACGATGCCCGCATCCCCGATAACGCCGGTGTCCAGCCGGTGGACGAGGCCATTGCCAAAGCCGGCCCCGCGGCCTGGTTCAGCACCTTGCCCATCAAGGCCATCGTCGCCGCCCTGCAGGAGGCGGGTGTGCCCGCGTCCGTGTCGCAGACTGCCGGCACCTTTGTCTGCAACCACGTCTTCTACGGATTGCAGCAGCGCCTGGCCGGCACGGGCGTACGCAGCGGCTTCATCCACGTGCCGCTGCTTCCGGAGCAGGCTGAGCGTTACCCCGGCAAGCCCGTGCTCGCCCTGCCAGAGCAGGTGCGCGGGGTACGCCTGGCGCTGGAGGTGGCGCTGACGCACCAGGGCGCAGACTTGCGTCTGGCAGGCGGGGCGGTCGCGTGATGGGCGTGTGGCGGGTGGTGATGATGGCTTGGCAGGCAAAGGCTTGCGCCGCCCGCCTGTCAGTGACGGCCGCCCCTTGACAGCCACGCCATGATCGACCGGTGGGCCTTGGCGCTGTTGCGCCCCGGCCTGGAGGCTGGGGCGCGGGGCCTGGTGCGTGCTGGCGTGGGGGCTGATGCGGTCACCTGGGCGGGGTTTGCACTGGGCTTGGCCGCGGCCGGGTGCATTGCCGGTGGGGCGTTTGGGGTCGGGCTGTTGCTGATGCTGTTCAGTCGCCTACTGGACGGCCTGGATGGCGCGGTGGCACGCCTGACGCAGCCCACCGACCGCGGCGCCTTCCTGGACATCACGCTGGACTTCCTGTTCTACGCCAGCATCCCGCTGGCCTTCGCCTGGGCCGACCCTGCGCGCAATGCCCTGGCCGCGGCCACGCTGCTGGCGGCCTTCGTGGGCACGGGGTCTACCTTCCTCGCCTTTGCTGTGCTGGCGCAGCGGCGTGGGCTCACCAGCGCGGCCTATCCCACCAAGGGCCTGTACTACCTGGGCGGTTTGACCGAAGCCACCGAAACGCTTCTGGTGTTCGCTGCCATGTGCTTGTGGCCGCAGGTTTTCCCCCTCTTTGCCTGGGTGTTTGCCGGCCTGTGCGGCCTTACGGTGCTGACGAGGCTGTGGGCCGGGTGGCGCCTGCTGGCGGGCCCGCCTGCGCAAGAACCGTGACCGGCCCCGTGGCACCATGGTGGGGCTGATGAACAAGATGTCCTCCCGCCTCCTCCTGGTATTGCTGCTGGCTGCCGCCCTGGGCGCCTTCTTCGCGCTGGATCTGGGCCGCTGGCTGTCGCTGGAACAGTTGCGCGCTGCTCAGGCCGGCCTGGAGGCGGCCTACCAGGACCGGCCGTTGCAGGTCATCGGCGCCTACTTTGTCGTCTACGTGGCGGTGACGGCGCTGTCGTTGCCGGGCGCCGTGCCGCTGACCCTGGCGGGCGGGGCCTTGTTCGGCCTGGGCCTGGGCACGCTGGTGGTGTCCTTCGCCTCCACGGCGGGTGCCACGCTGGCCATGCTGGTATCGCGGCATCTGCTGCGTGGGGTGGTACAGGCACGCTTTGGCGGGCGGCTGGCCGAGGTGGACCGTGGCATCGCGCGTGACGGCGCCTTCTACCTGTTCACCCTGCGCCTGGTGCCGGTGCTGCCCTTTTTCGCGATCAACTTGCTCATGGGCCTGACGGCGATGCGGGTGTGGACCTACGCTTGGGTCAGCCAATTGGGCATGCTGGCGGGCACGCTGGTGTACGTGAACGCGGGCACTCAGCTGGCGCAAATCACCTCGCTGCAGGGCATCTTGTCGCCGGGCTTGCTGGGGGCCTTCGCCCTGCTGGGCGTGTTGCCGCTGGCCGGGCGCTGGCTGGTGTCGGCCTTGAGGGCGCGCCGTGCGCTGGCACCCTGGCGGCATCTGCGGCCCCAGCGTTTCGACCGCAATCTGGTGGTGATCGGGGCCGGGGCCGCGGGGCTGGTGACGAGCTACATCGCCGCCGCCGTCAAGGCCCGCGTCACCCTGGTGGAAGCCCACCGCATGGGTGGGGACTGCCTGAACACCGGTTGCGTGCCCAGCAAGGCACTCATCCGCGCCGCCGGCATCGTGCACGAGATGCGCCACAGCGGCGCCTACGGCGTTTCAGCCGGCCAGGTGTCGGTGGACTTCCCCGCGGTGATGGCCCGCGTGGCCCAGGTGGTGCGCGACATCGAGCCGCACGACTCGCCCGAGCGCTACCGCGGCCTGGGCGTGGACGTGCAACTGGGCCAGGCCCGCATCGTGGACCCCTGGCACGTGGAGATCACCCATCCCGATGGCAGCACCACCACGCTGTCCACCCGTGCCATCGTCATCGCCACGGGCGCGCGGCCTGTCGTGCCGCCGCTGCCCGGGCTGCAGGAGGCGGGCGTGCTCACCAGTGACACGCTCTGGGGTTTGCAGGAACTGCCCCGGAACTTGCTGGTGCTGGGCGGCGGGCCCATCGGCTGTGAGCTGGCTCAGGCCTTTGCGCGCCTGGGCTCGCAGGTCACCCAGGTGGAGATGGGCCCCAGGCTGATGCCCAGGGAGGACGACGACGCCGCGGCCCATGCGCGCCGGTGCCTGGAGGCCGACGGCGTCCAGGTGCTGACGAGGCACCGCGCGTTGCGCTGCGAGCGGGCCGACCCGCAGGCACAGGCCATCCCCGCCTGGCACCTGGTGACCGACCAGGACGGGAAGGAACACCGAATCGCCTTCGACCGCATCCTATGCGCCGTGGGCCGCAGCGCGCGGCTGGAGGGCTTCGGCCTGGAGGCGCTGGGCATCGACACCACGGGCCGCACCCTGCCGGTGGACGAACACCTGCAGACGGCCTTCCCCCACATCCTGGCTTGCGGTGACGTGGCCGGGCCTTACCAGTTCACGCATGCGGCGGCGCACCAGGCCTGGAATGCCGCGGTCAATGGCCTGTTCGGCACCTTTCGTCGTTTCAAGGTCGACATGCGCGTCATCCCCTGGTGCACCTTCACAGACCCCGAAGTCGCCCGCGTGGGCCTCAACGAACAGGAGGCCCTGGCGCAGGGCGTGCCTTTCGAGGTGACCCGGTTTGAACTGGACGATCTTGACCGGGTGATCGTCGAAGGCCTTTCAGGGGGCGGGCCTGGCGCCGGCTGGGTGAAGGTGCTGACGCCCCCGGGCAAGGACCGCATCCTGGGCGTCACCATCGTCGGGCACCATGCGGGCGAGTTGATCTCCGAATGGGTGATGGCGATGAAGCACGGCCTGGGCCTGAACAAGGTGCTGGGCACCATCCACGTCTACCCCACGCTGGCCGAGTCTGCCAAGTACGCCGCCGGAGCGTGGAAGCGGGCGCACCAGCCTTTGGCGCTGCTGCGCTGGGTGGAGCGGTTTCATGCCTGGAGGCGCGGTTGAGCTCTGCGGCCTGGATGAGGTGCCGCCGGGCATGAAGCGCCTGGTGCTGCTGGGCGGCGGCCACGCCCATCTTCACGTGCTGCAGGCCCTGGCGCGGGAGCCGCTGGCCGGCGCGCAGGCGGTGCTGGTCACGCCACACGCCCACCTCACGTATTCCGGCATGGTGCCCGGCGTGGTGGCGGGGCATTACGCGCCCGAGCAGGCCCGCATTCCCCTGGCGCCCTGGTGCGAGGCCGCCCGCGTCAGCTTCATCGCCGCGCAGGCCGTGGCGCTGGACGCCGGACGCCGGGTGGTGACCTTGGCGGACGGTCGCACGGCCGAGTACGACGTGCTGTCGCTCGACGTGGGCGGTGTGCAAGACCGCGCCGCCTGGCCTGGCGCACGCGAGTACGCCCTGTTTGTGCGGCCCATCGAGAACCTGGTGGCCGTGCTGGCCCGCCTGCGCGAGCAGGCTTCGCGGCGCGCGCTGGATGTGGTGGTGGCCGGTGGGGGTGCGGCGGGTTTCGAGCTGTCCCTGGCCCTGGCTTGCGGCCTGGCGCGCACGGGCGATGGCGCCTCGCGTGTGGCCCTGGTGACCGGAGGTGCCGAACCTCTGGCCGGGTACGGGTCTGCGGTGGTGGCCCGGGGCCTGAAGGCCTTGGCACGCCACCGGGTGACGCTGTTTCGCGAGTCCTGCACTGGGGTGGAAGCGGGTGCGCTGGTGTTGGCCTCTGGTGCACGCCTGGCCTGCGATGTGCCCGTCATCGCCACCGGGGTAGATGCGCCGGGCTGGCTGCGGGACAGTGGCCTGGCGTTGGATGAACGTGGCTTCGTGCGCACGGGCGTCACGCTGCAGAGTGCTTCACACCCCGAGGTGTTCGCCGCTGGCGACGTGGCCGTGCGCGATGACGCGCCGCACCCGCGCAGCGGGGTCTTCGCGGTGCGCGCGGGCCCGCCCTTGGCTTTGAACCTGCGCCGCTTCATTGGCGCGGGCGAACTTCAGCCTTATCTGCCCCAGCCGCGCACGCTCAACCTGCTGTCTTGCGGCGAACGCCGCTCCATCATGTCCTGGGGCGATTGGTCAGCCGAGGGCGGCTGGGCCTGGTGGTGGAAGGACCGCATCGACCGTGGGTTCATCCGGCGCTTCAGCACACCGGGGCCGGGCGCCTGAACCCGATCAATCCTTCGGTCTGAACACGATCTCGACCGTGCCGGGTACGCGGCCGTCGGTGTCCTTGGGCAGGCTGCCGGTGCGGTCGATGGCGCGCAGCACGGCCTCGTCCCACTCCTTGGAGCCGCTGGATTTCACCAGGCGGCGGCCAATGATGGTGCCGGTGGGCGCGGCGCGCACCTCGATCACGGCTTCGGGGTTGCCGGTGACCACCTCGGTGAGCACGATGTTGGGCTTGACGGCGCGCACGATCAGGCCCGCGTAGCTTCTGGACGGCGCGGCATCCGCAGCCGCTGTCCCCCGGCTGCCCGGCGCCCCGCTGCCCGTGGGAATCTGCCCCATCATGCGCTTGAGGTTCTCCTCGCGCTGCTGGGCCAGGCGTTTTTCCTCGGCCTCTTCCTCGCGCCTGCGCTGTGCGGCTTCGCGGGCCTGCTTTTCCTTGGCGGCCTTGTCCTTCTCGGCTTTCAGGGCCTTGTCACGGGCAGCTTTCTCAGCCTTCTCGGCCTTTTCCGCCGCCTTGTCCTGTTTCGCCTTCTGCTGCTTGGCCTTTTCCAGGGCGATGTCGGCCTCTTTGGGGGGCGGCGGTGGCGCCGGGGCCGGGGCAGGCGCGGGTGGCGGTGCAGGCGGCGGGAGCGGCGCCGGTGCGGGCGCGGGGGACGGCGCTTGCTCAGCGGGTGGTGCGGCCTGCTGCGGCACCGCGGCCCACAACTCGGCCGAGACAGTGACCGGTGGCGGCGCGCGCCAGGCCACACCCCAGGCCAGCGCGGCCACCAGACCGCCATGCACCAGCACCGACAGCGCGGCGCCCTGCGCCGTGCCGCCAGGTGGGGGAGGCATCAGGGCGTCATGCAGGGTCTGGGGCTTCGGGTCCATGCATCAAGCCTCAAGGGACAAGGCCGTCTGTTTCAACCCGACTGCTTGACCGACAGGCCCACCCGCTTGACGCCGGCTTTCTGCAGCACGTCCATCACGCGCACCACGCTCTCGTACTTCACATTACGGTCGGCGCTGATGACCACGGGTGTGTCGGCATTGCCCGCCTGCTTGTCGCGCACGCGGGCGGGCAGGCGCTCCAGCGTCAGTGGCAGGGGGTCGTCTTGCTGGTCCACGCGCAGGCGCAGCTTCTCGTCCTGGCCCACCACCACCTCGATCACGCTGGTGGGCCGCTGCTGCGCCTTGCCCACCGTGGGCAGGTCCACCACGCCCGTGGTGATCAGCGGCGCGCTGACCATGAAGATGATCAGCAGCACCAGCATCACGTCGATGAACGGGACCATGTTGATCTCGTTCATCGAACGCCTGCGGCGAGAACCGCCACGCGACACAACGCCGGGCATGGTGGCCTTACCTCGATCCGCCCGTCCCGCCAGCGGCGGTGGTCGAGGCCACCGCGTTGCGCTGCAGGATGTTGGTGAACTCTTCCATGAAGGTCTCCATCTGCGTGGCGATGCGGTCGATGTCGTGCGAGAAGCGGTTGTAGGCGATCACCGCCGGGATGGCCGCAAACAGCCCGATGGCTGTGGCCACCAGAGCCTCCGCGATGCCTGGCGCCACGGTAGCCAGCGTCACCTGCTGCAGGTTGGACAGGCCGACGAAGGCATGCATGATCCCCCACACCGTGCCGAACAGGCCCACATAGGGGCTGACCGAGCCCACCGAGGCCAGAAAATTCAGGTGTCGCTCCACCACATCCAGCTCACGCTGGAAGCTCGCGCGCATGGCGCGCCTGGCGCCGTCCAGCTGGGCGTTGGCGTCCAGGCGCCGCTCACGCAGCTTGAGGAATTCCCGCATCCCGCTGGCAAACAGCCGCTCCATGGGGGCTGCGTCCGCCTTCTTGCCGGCGCTGTCGTTCAGCTCTGTCAGGCTGCGGCCGGACCAGAACTCGCGCTCGAAGTCGTCGTTGTGTGCACGCACCTTGCGCAGGCCGAACACCTTGCCGAAGATCACCGTCCAGCTGGCCAGCGACACCAGCAGCAACCCGGCCATCACGAGCTGGACGACCAGGCTTGCGTTCAGGATCAGGTGGAGGATGGAC
>JBIKMY010000382.1:0-2740 GCA_044358945.1 Rubrivivax sp. | reverse complement strand
CCTGGCAGCCTGGTATGCATCTCTCCAAATCGAAGTCCAGCCGCCGCGTTGAGCGGCCGCGGGCCCCCAAGGCCCCAGTGGTTCTGGCCACTCTCACCTCCCTTTCCGCCCTCTTCAGCCCGCAGCTGCGGGCCCAGGCCCCAGCGCCCGAGGCCGAACCCGAGAAAGTGGTCGTCACGGCAAGCGGCGTGGAGCGCAGGCTGTTCGACACCCCCTACGCCGTGGGCGTGGTGGACGTGCAGGCGCTGCGTGCGGCCGGCCCGATGGTCAACCTGTCAGAGTCACTGGCGCGCGTGCCGGGCCTGGTGGTGGCCAACCGCAGCAATTACGCGCAGGACCTGCAGATCAACTCGCGCGGCTTTGGCGCGCGTGCCACTTTCGGTGTGCGGGGCATCCGGCTGTACGCCGATGGCATCCCCGCCAGCGGCCCCGACGGGCAGGGCCAGGTGTCGCACTTTGACCTCGCCGGCGCGCAGCGCGTCGAGGTGCTGCGCGGGCCGTTCACGGCGCTGTATGGCAGTTCCTCTGGCGGCGTGATTTCGCTCGTGAGCGCGGCGCCGAAGGAGCGCCGTTGGTCGATGGATGGCGATCTGGGCTCTGACGGCCTGCGGCAACTCCGGCTGGGCGTGGAGGCACCGCTTGACGGCGGCTTCAGCGTGCGCGCCCAGGTGAGCCGCTTCGAGATCGACGGTTTCCGTCCGCAGAGCAGTGCCGAGCGCACGCTGGCCAACGTACGCCTGGGCTGGGAAGGCAAGCGCGACCGCGTGGTCATCGTGCTGAACAGCCTGGACCAACCCGCGCTGGACCCGCTGGGCCTGACCCGCACCCAGTTCGAGCAGAACCCCGACCAGACCACGACCCAGGCCCTGCCGCAAACAGCGCCGGGCCAGGCCGACCGCTTCAACACCCGCAAGCTCACCCGGCAGGACCAGGCCGGCCTGAACTGGCGTCACCGCTTCGAGGGCCAGGGCGCCCTGAGCGAGGGCCAGTTCAGCCTCTATCAGGGACGCCGCGCGGTCACGCAGTGGCAGGCGATTCCCGTGAGCACGCAGTTCAACGCTGCGAACCCCACACTCACCGAGCGCCAGCCGGGTGGCGTGATCGACTTCGACCGCGGCTATTCCGGCGCCGACGCGCGGCTGAACTGGCGCTGGGCGCTGCCCGGCGATCGTGAAGCCCGCCTGACGGCCGGCGCGTCGATGGACGACAGCGACGAAGACCGCCGCGGCTACGAGAACTTCATCGGCACGGGCGCCTCTCAGCAGCTGGGCGTGACGGGCAAGCTGCGCCGGGATGAGCGCAACCGCGCCTCCACGCGCGATGTCTACGCCCAGGGCGAGATCGACCTGACGCCGGCCTGGACGGCCGTGCTGGGCCTGCGCGACGGCCGCGTGCGCTTCCGTTCTGAAGACCGATACATCTCAGGCAGCAATGCGGACGACTCTGGCGCCCTGGCCTACCGCTACACCAACCCGGTGGCAGCGTTGCAGTGGCGTGCCTCGCCGGCATGGCAGCTCTACCTCAGCGCCGGGCGCGGTTTCGAGTCCCCGACGCTGGGAGAACTGGCCTACCGGCCTGACGGCCAGCCAGGCGTCAACACGGCGCTGAAGGCCCAGACCAGCCGCCAGATCGAGGCCGGCATGAAGTGGCGTCCTGCGGGCGCGGGGTTGGCGCTGGACTTGGCCGTCTTCGACGCCCGCACCGATGACGAGATCGGCATCGCCACCAACCGCGGCGGCCGCTCCACCTTCCGCAACGTCGGGCGCACGCAGCGCCAGGGCGCCGAGATCGATCTGCGCTGGCGCGTCGCACCGCAATGGCGCGCTCAGGTGGCCCTCACGGCGCTGGACGCCACCTACGTGGACGGCTTCTTCGTCTGCCGCAGCCTGCCTTGTCTGAACCCGGACCTGCCCGTGGCTGCGGGCAACCGCATCGCCGGCACGCTGGCCCGCACTGGCTTTGCCGAGCTGGTCTGGCAGCCTCAGGCCGCCGTGCAACTGGGCCTGGAGCTGAAGGGGCAGGGGCGACTGCCGGTCAATGACGTGAACAGCGACTTCGCAAGCGGTTTCGGCCTGCTGGCCCTGCGTGCGCAGTGGCGCCTGGACCTGGGCGTGGGAAGGCTGGACTTGCTGGCGCGCATTGACAACCTGGCCGACCGCCGCGTGGCCGGCAGCGTCATCGTCAACGAGGGCAACTCGCGCTTCTTCGAGCCCGCGCCCGGCCGCGCCGCCCTGCTGTCAGCCCGGTGGTCGGCGCCGTTCTGAGCGTCTGAACTTCTGCAGGCCCTGGCAGGCCTTGCCCCGTGGTCAGGCCTGCCAGGGATTGATGAGGCGTAAGCCCAGACCTTCAAAGTGTCGGGTGTTGCGCGTGACCAGGCTCAGATCGTGCTGCAAGGCCGTGGCGGCCAGCAGGCCGTCGATCACGGGCAAGGAGCGCCCGGAAGCGGCTTGCACGCGGCCCCAGCGGTCGGCCACTGCCTCATCGATGTCCAGCAGGCGGCCCACAAAGTAGTGGCGCAACTCCACCTCGAGCCAGTCGGTCCAGGCCTGGCGGAAGGCCGCGTCGGCCACGCCTTCGATGCCTTTGCGAATCTCGCCCAGGCTCAGGACTGACAAGTACAGCGATTGGCGCGGACGCGCCTGCATCCAGGCCACCACCTGCGCGTTCGGCTCCCGGCGCCGCAGTTCGGACAGGACGTTGGTGTCGATCAGGTAGCTCAAAACCTGAGCTCTCGCGGCAG
>JBIKMY010000035.1:0-10934 GCA_044358945.1 Rubrivivax sp. | reverse complement strand
GAACAGATCAAGACCTACACTTATCCACAGCCGACCAGCTCAAAGTCGGCTTCCACCCCTGGCTCAATATTCGGTCGGCAAGGTGGCTCAGATTTGGATCGGCGCCGACATCGTGGCGCATTTCGCAATCCTGCCGTTTCTTCGTCGGTGTTACGTGTTGTGGACGAGATCTGCTTATGCTTTGTTGCAGTACGAAGTACCATCTCCATCTGGCTGCAGGAGCGATTGGAAAGCGCGAATCGTCGTGTTGCATTTTAACAACAAACGACTTGTGCCTACGTCTGCGTCCAAGTCGAGAAAGCATCATTGATCAGTCCCAGACCCGCTGCCGACGCTGCCGCGCCAGAGGTATCAAGCTGAAAGCCGGGGAACAAACCGGGGAACGTAGCAATACTCCAACCCCCCGCGCCCTTGATTCATGCGCCTTTCGGAGGATCTTTCGAGTCCCTCCGGGGGCCAACTCCGGGGTCAGCAACTCAAACTCGAATCGATCTCCGCACCTTGTTGATCACCCTGACGCGCGCGTTCCTTCTCCTTGCATCCCTGATGGCCTCCGGGGTGGGCTGGTCGCAGCCGGGTGCGACTTCCGCGCAAGTGAGTGTGAAGCCCCCTGTTTCCTCGGTCCTCAAGGAAGTGCGCAGCGTCGAGGGCATCACGGAGTACACGCTGCCCAACGGGCTGCAGGTGCTGCTGGCGCCGGACGACTCCAAGCCCAGCACCACCGTGAACCTCACGCTCAAGGTGGGCAGCCGGCATGAGAACTACGGCGAGACGGGCATGGCCCATCTGCTGGAGCACCTGCTGTTCAAGGGCTCCAAGCGCCACCCCATGGCCTGGGCGGAGTTCAGCAAGCGCGGGCTGCGCTCCAACGGCAGCACCTGGCTGGACCGGACCAACTACTTCGCCAGCTTTGCCGCGTCTGACACCAACTTGAATTGGTACCTGGACTGGCTGGCTGACGCGATGGTCAACAGTTTCATCGCGCGCAAGGACCTGGACACCGAGATGACGGTGGTGCGCAACGAGATGGAGATGGGCGAGAACAACCCCGGGCGCATGCTGTTCGAGAAAACGCTCTCGGCCATGTACGGCTGGCACAACTACGGCAAGTCCACCATCGGCGCCCGCACCGACGTGGAGCAGGTAGATATTGCACGCCTGCAGGCTTTCTATCGCACCTGGTACCGCCCGGACAATGCCACGCTGATCGTCTCGGGCAAGTTCAACCCGCAGCAGGTGCAGCGCCTGGTGGCCCGGCACTTCGGCCCGGTGGCTCGCCCGACGCAGCCCCTGCCGCGCCTGTACACGCTGGACCCGGTGCAGGACGGCGAGCGCGAACTGACCCTGCGCCGCGCAGGTGGCGCGCCGGCCCTCATCGCGGCGTACCACACGGTACCCGGTGCTCACCCTGACCAGGCCGCCGCAGAGTTGCTGGCCTTGGTGATGGGTGAAGCCCCTGCCGGGCGGCTGCACCGGCAATTGACGGAGAAGCAGTTGGCGGCGGCCACCTGGAGCTGGACGCCGGCGCTGCATGACCCGGGCTTCATTACCTTCGGGGCCGATCTGGCACCCGGGCAAGACGCTGTCGCCGCCCGGCAGGCCCTGCTGCAGACGCTGGAGTCGGTGAGTGCCGAGCCCATCACGGCGGCCGAGCTGGAGCGGGCGCGGGTGCGCTGGCTCAAGAACTGGGACCAGATCTACGCCGACCCCGAACAGGTGGGCGTGGCCTTGTCCGAGTCGGTGTCGCTGGGCGACTGGCGCATGTTCTTCCTGCTGCGCGACCGTGTGCGCGATCTGCCTTTGTCCGCCTTGCAGCGCTTTGCCCAGGAACGCCTTTTGCAGGCCAACCGCACCCTGGGGGTGTTCTTGCCTGTGGACAAGCCCGTGCGCGCGCCCGCGCCGGCCAGCGTCGACGTGGCCGAACAGATGCGTGGCTTCAAGCCCCAGGAGGCCCCTCGCACGGCCGAGGCTTTCAGCGCCACACCGCAGGAGATCGAACGCCGCACGGTGCGTGGCCGCATCGGGCCGGCCGGTGCAGCCGACGGCCTGCAGTTCGCTTTGCTGCCCAAATCCACCCGAGGGTCCGGGGTGCGTGCCACGCTGCAACTGCGCGTGGGCGATGAAGCCAGCCTGCGCGGCATGGCCGCCACGGCAGATGTGCTGACAGCCTTGCTGGACAAGGGTTCGCGCACCCTGTCGCGCCAGCAGGTGCAGGACAGGCTGGACGAGCTGAGGGCCGAGCTGGCCTTCGGTTTCCGGCAGGGCGTGCTCACGGCACGCCTGCAGGCCCGGCGCGACACCCTGCCTGCCCTGCTGGACTTGGTGGGGCAACTCCTGCGCGAGCCCCGTTTGGAGCCCCCGGTACTGGAAGAGCTCAGGCGTCAGGCGCTGACGGGCTTGGAGCAGGCTCGCAAGGAGCCTGAGGCCATCGTCGCCAATGCGCTGGAGCGACACGGCAACCCCTATGCGCGGGGTGACATCCGGCATGCGCGCACGTTCGATGAAATTGCCCATGACCTGCGGGCCGTGTCGGTGGAGGGCGTCAGGGACTTCCATGCGCGGCTGCTGGGTGCCGGGCAGGCCCAGTTCTCCGCTGTGGGGGACTTCGAGGTCGAGCCCGTCAAGGCCGCGCTGGAGAAGTCCTTCGGCGGCTGGCGCGCCGCCATTGCGCCGGCGCGGGTGCCACAACCGCTGTGGGCAGCGGCGCCGACCCGAATGGTGTTTGCCACCCCCGACAAGCAGAACGCGACGCTGCTGGTGCGCCAGCCCTTGGCCCTGAACGACCGCGACCCGGATTACCCGGCGCTGTTGCTCGCCAACTACCTTCTGGGGCAGGGCGGGAATTCCCGACTGTGGGTGCGCATCCGCGAGAAAGGCGGGCTGTCCTACGACGTGCGCAGCGTCATCGCCTGGAACCCCTACGAGCAGGCGTCCATCTGGCAGGCCAGCGCCATCTTCGCCCCAGCCAACCGCGACGCCGTGGAGAAGGCCTTCCGCGAGGAAGTGGACCGGGCCCTGAAAGACGGCTTTACCGACCAGGAACTGGCCGAGGGCAAGTCCGGTCTGTTGAACCTGCGGCGCCTGGCGCTGGCGCAGGACGACGCCCTGTCCGGCCTGCTGTCATCCCAACTGGAACTCGGCCGCACCATGGACCACACCGCCTGCCTGTTCAGCGCGTTGCAGGCCTTGAACAGGGAGCAGGTGAACGCCGCGCTGCGGCGGCATCTGAAGCCTGAGACCTTCGTCACCGCCGTCGGCGGCGACTTCAAGTAGCCTTTCGAGACGCGGCCCGCACTCAGGCCGCGTGGCGGCCGAGCTCGATCTTGGCGATGGCGTTGCGGTGCACCTCGTCAGGGCCGTCGGCAAAGCGCAGGGTGCGGGCCTGGGCGAAGAAGTACGCCAGGGGGAAGTCCTGGCTCATGCCTGCGCCGCCGTGCACCTGCATGGCCCAGTCGATCACTTTCAACGCCATGTTGGGTGCCACCACCTTGATCATGGCGATCTCGGCCTTGGCCGCCTTGTTGCCGGCCACGTCCATCATCCAGGCAGCCTTCAGGGTGAGCAGCCTGGCCTGGTCGATCATGCAGCGCGCCTCGGCAATGCGCTCCTGTGTCACGGTCTGCTGCGCCACGGTCTTGCCAAAAGCCACGCGGGCCGTGGCGCGCTTGCACATCAGCGCCAGGGAACGCTCGGCCAGGCCGATGAGGCGCATGCAGTGGTGGATGCGGCCCGGGCCCAAACGGCCCTGGGCGATCTCGAAGCCCCGGCCCTCGCCCAGCAGGATGTTGGAGGCGGGCACGCGCACGTTCTCGAAATCGATCTCCATGTGACCGTGCGGCGCATCGTCATACCCCATGACCTGCAAGGGCCGAAGCACCTTGACGCCCGGCGTGTCCATCGGCACCAGGATCATGGACTGCTGTGAATGCCGGGGTGCATCCGGGTCCGTCTTGCCCATGAAGATCATGATCTTGCAGCGCGGGTCGCCCGCGCCACTGGTCCACCACTTGCGGCCGTTGATGACGTATTCGTCGCCCTGGCGTTCGATGCGGGCCTCGATGTTGGTGGCGTCCGACGAGGCCACGGCCGGCTCGGTCATGGCGAAGGCGCTGCGGATCTCCCCGGCCAGCAGCGGTTCCAGCCAGGCCTTCTGGTGTTCGGGCGTGCCGTAGCGCACCAGCACCTCCATGTTGCCGGTGTCCGGTGCCGAACAGTTGAAGACCTCGCTGGCCCAGGGCACTGCGCCCATGATCTCGGCCAGGGGTGCGTACTCCTGATTGCTCAGACCGGCGCCGCGCTCGCTCTCGGGCAGGAACAGATTCCACAGGCCTTCTGCGCGGGCGACCGGCTTGAGATCCTCGATCACGCGCAGCGGCGACCAGCGCTTGCCCGCCTGCGTGTTTTCCTCCAGTTCGGCCCACCAGCGCGCTTCTGCCGGGTAGACATGGCGGTCCATGAAGGACTTCAGCCGGGCCTGCAGTTCCTTCGTCTTGGGGGAGTAATCAAAGTCCATGGTTCACCTCTTGTTTCAGGTTCAGTTGCGTCTTGCGAATGACCAGCCTAGCTCGGCCAGGGGCCGGGCGGATGCCCCAGCCTCGCGGGCCTGCGCGCTCGCTGCCGTGCCGTCCACCACGCGCTTGGCGATGCCTTGCAGGATCGCCGCGATACGAAACAGGTTGTAGGCCAGATAGAAGTTCCAGTCCTGCGCGAGGGTGTCGGTGTCGGTTCTGCCGGTGCGCTCGCAGTAGCGTTGCAGGTACGCCGCCTCGGTGGGTATGCCCAGGGCCTGCGGGTCCAGGCCGCCGATGCCCCGGCCCATGGCATGGGGGATGTGCCAGGCCATGCAGTGGTAGCTGAAGTCCGCCAGTGGATGCCCGAGTGTGGACAGTTCCCAGTCCAGCACGGCCAGAACCCGCGGCTCGGTCGGGTGAAAGATCATGTTGTCCAGGCGGAAGTCTCCATGGACGATGGACACCTCGCGCTCGTCTCTTGCGCCTTCGGGAATGTGGGCGGGCAGCCATTCGATGAGGCGATCCATCTCGGGGATAGGCTCGGTCACGGAGGCGGCGTATTGGCGTGACCAGCGTGCGATCTGGCGCTCGAAATAGTTGCCAGGTTTACCGAAGTCGGCCAGACCCAGAGCCTGGGGCTGCAGGCGGTGCAGGCCGGCGATCACCCGGTTCATCTCGCCATAGATGGCGCCGCGGGCCGCGGGTTCCATGCCGGGCAGGGCCTGGTCCCACAGCACCCGGCCCCGCACGTACTCCATCAGATAGAAGGCCCGGCCGATCACCGACTCGTCGTCGCACAGCAGCAGCATCCGGGCCACGGGCACCTCGGTTCCGTGCAGCGCCTGCATGACCCGGAACTCCCGTTCGATTGCGTGCGCTGAAGGCAGGAGCCTGACCACGGGGCCGGGCTTGGTGCGCATCACGTACGACGCACCAGGCGTGGACAACAGATAGGTGGGGTTGGACTGTCCGCCCTTGAACTGCAGGACTTGCAGCGGACCTTCGTAGCCTGGAAGCCGTTCGTGCAGCCACCGGTCCAGCACGGCGGCTTCGAAGGCGTGGGTGGCTGCGGGCGGGCGGGTGCCGGAAAACTGTTCCATTTGGGTCTTGGGTCTGAGCGGTGGTGGCAGCGGGCTGCCGACTCCCGGGATGGCGGATTGTCGGGGCATCCGGCACACGTCACCATGCTAGAGTTCTCGAGGTCTTTCCACCCCACATGCCAAGTTCCCTCGGATCTTTCCCTCTCAAGCGATCCGCGCTGTCCATCTTGTCGGCGGTGGCCCTGGTGGCAGTGGTGGACGACGCCCGGGCATGGGGCTTCGGAAAGGCGCAGTCCAGCGCCGTCCTGGGCCTTCCGCTGGATTTCAGCGTTGCGCTGAGGCTGGACCCGTCTGAGCCCGCGCCTGAGTGCCTGTCGGCCGAGGTTTCTGCCGGTGACATCCCGGTTCCCCGATCGGCCGTGTACGTCTCGCTGGAGGCTTTGCCCGGAGGGCCCGCAGTGAGGGTCAGGACGACGGTGGCGATTGACGAGCCGGTGGTGGCCGTGAGGCTCACTGCGGGCTGCGCCTCCAGCGCCTCCCGCCGGTTCACGCTCTTTGCGGATCCGCCCGGACACCTGGCGTCTGCGGCCTTGCCGCAAGCTGAGGCGGTGCAGGCGCCGACCCCCCCGACTGCGGCATCGCCGGCGCCCCTTCCTGTGCCGGTGCCACCCGTAGGGTCCGCTGCGCCCCCGGCGCTGCCCGGCCCCGCGCCTGCTGTCGAGCAGCCTCGTGCGGCCTCGGCCGCCGTCGCGCCCGGTGCCTGGACTGCGCCAGGTACCGGCAGAGGCGTCCAGGCCTCGCGTCCCCGGGGGCCGGAATCGGCTGTACCCCTGGCCAATGCCGACGGTATGGCGGGCCAGCAGGGCACGGCGCGTGCGGCTCGCCCGAAGTTGCAGCTTGATGCCCCCACCGTGCTGATGCAGGCCCCGGGTGCTGCCCTGGGGGCAGGCCCCGCCAGTGCGTTGGCGTCAGCGCAGGAAGCCGCCAGCGCCGCGCGCGCCGCTGCATCGGCAGCCGGGGCGCGCGCTGCGGACATGCAGAAGAGCATCGAGGCCCTTCGTCAGGAAGCGCAGGCGAATCGCGAGGCCGTAGCGCGCCTGACCCAGGCGCTGGCGGATGCGCAGGGCAGCGCGCCCAAGGGGCTGTGGGCCGCGCTGGCGGTCCTGGGTGGGCTGTGTGCACTGTTGCTCGTGCGCATCCGCCGCCTGCAGGCACCGGGCGGCCCGGCACCCTGGTGGACGGTTGGTGCGGCGACGTCGATACCCAGTGCGGATCAGAACACCGTCAACGCTGCTGCAGATCAGGCCACCGAAGTGCCGGCGGCGCGTGGCTCTGCAGGGTTGTCCGAGACGACCACCTTGCCCACTCTGCAGCCTGCGTTTGCCATCTTGCCCGTGGCGGCTGCTGCACAGGCCACCGTTGCTCAACCGTCGGCTCTGCCCGAACCGCTGCGGGTAGCCGACGTGGATGCAGCGGCTGGCGCACCCATCGAGTTCACGGGCGCCGCCTCCGCAGAGTTGCCGAACGTCTCCATCGACGAGTTGCTGGACCTGCAGCAGCAGGTGGAGTTCTTCCTGGTGCTGGGCCAGGAGGATGCAGCACTGAAACTCCTGACGGAGCATCTGCGCCTGACGCGTGGCGACTGCCCGTTGCCGCACCTTCAGTTGATGGACATGTACCGGCGTCGCGCCGACCAGGTGGCCTTCGAGGCAGCCCGCGCGCGGTTCCAGCGGCAGTTTGGTGTGGCTTGGCCCGATTGGGGACAGGGCCCGCAGGTCCCTCACCCGCTGGAAGACGCCCCGGACCTGCTGCTGGACATCGAACGTGTGTGGCACGACCCGGCACAGGCCATGGAGGTTCTGGAGGCCTTGCTTCGCGCCGCGGACCGGATCGACAGCCTGCAGCCGACGGTGCAGTCCGATCTGCTGTTCCTGTTCACCCTGGCGCGGGATCTGCACGACCAGCCGGCGCCTGCTCCCATTCCCGTGACAGGCGCCACCGCGGTGTCTCCCGCGTGGGCTGGCGCCACCCCGCCCGCTGCCGCTTCGCTGGCACCGGTGCAGCGTTCAGGGGAGGTGGACTTTGATCTCGACCTGGACATGCAGCCCGGGAACGAGCCAGATCTCGACTTGCCGCTGGACATGGCCTTGCCCGCCTCCTCGGCAGGGCTTGCCGACTTCCCACATGTGGGCGCGACGGTGCAGCCGCTGCAACTGGTGCAGCCCGTGCAAGCCTTGCCTGTCATTGACCTTCCTTTGTCGGGTGCCGAAGGCAGCCTGTCCGGCCCGGCGGCTGCAGTTCCCGCTGCAATCAGCGCACGGGCACCGTCCAACGAGGCTGCCCTCGACCTGTCTCTTGACGAACAGTGGAATCCGGACGTTGCCCCCGCGAAGCAGGGCGGTGTGCAGCCCGGGCCGGTGCTGTCGCTGGAGTTCCCTGATCTGGAGCTGTCGGGCTCTGCGCGTCCGCCTGGCGCTGCGGCGGTTGCCGAGGTTGATCTGGAACTCAGCTTTGATGAGCTGGAAGTGGCCGAACTGCCGGTCCCCCTGAGCGCCGGCGAAGAGCGTGCGGCCAGCCGGTTCAGCCTCTTCAGCGAGGAATTCGGCCCTTCGAAAAAACGCTGAGCCCGGGTATCCCAGCTCAGAGCGCCTGAAGACGCTGCAGCGCGAGTTCCAGTGTCTCGTCCTTCTTGGCGAAGCAAAGCCGTGCGATGCGCTGTTCGAAGCCCCCTTCGTAGAAGGCGGACAGGGGGATGGCGGCCACGCCCACTTCCTTGGTGAGCCACTGGCAGAACTCGGCTTCTGGCAGATCGCTGACCTCGCTGTAGTCCACGCACTGGAAGTAGGTGCCGGCGGTGTGCAGTGGCCGCAGCCGCGTCTGACGCAAACCCTCCAGGAACAGGTCTCGCTTGCGCTGGTAGAAGTTGGGCAGGCCCAGGTACGGCGCCGCGTCCTGCATGTAGGCCGCCAAGGCATGCTGCACGGGGGTGTTGACCGTGAACACGTTGAACTGGTGCACCTTCCTGAACTCGGCCATCAAGGCTTGCGGCGCAGCGACGTAGCCGACCTTCCACCCGGTGACATGGTAGGTCTT
Organism: Rubrivivax sp.; assembly: GCA_044358945.1. GTDB lineage: Bacteria > Pseudomonadota > Gammaproteobacteria > Burkholderiales > Burkholderiaceae_C > Rubrivivax. The sequence goes on along the minus strand of JBIKMY010000035.1, from coordinate 2,290 downwards.
GCCGAAGCTGGACACCACGAAGGCGCGCTCAGCCAAGCCCGGCAGCGCAGCGGCGCTGACATGGGCTTGGTCGTCGAACACCATGTGCTCGTAGACCTCGTCGGCAATCAGCAGGATGGAGGTCGGGGCCAGCAGCGTTTCCAGTTGCTGCATCTCCTGACGCGTCCAGACCGTGGCGCTGGGGTTGTGTGGGGAATTGACGATGAGGGCTCGGGTTCGCGGCGAGATGGCAGCGGCGATCAAGGCGAAGTCCGGACGGAAGGTGCCCGGCGTCAAGGGTACGCGCACCACCTTGCCGCCCGCCAGCTCGATGTTGGGGATGTAGCTGTCGTAGCACGGTTCCAGCACGATCACCTCATCGCCCGGGTGCACGCAGCACAGCACGGCCGTCAGGATCGCCTGGGTGGCCCCGGCCGTGATGGTGATTTCACTGACCGGGTCGTAGCGGCGTCCGTAGAGCGCCTCGATCTTGCGGGCCACGGCCTCGCGCAGGGGCAGGGCGCCCGGCATGGGGGGGTACTGGTTGAGCCCGCCTCGCATGGCGCGGGCGACTTCCTCCACCAGGGCGGGGTCGCAGTCAAAGTCAGGGAAGCCCTGACCCAGGTTGACCGCCTGGTGCTCCGCGGCCAGCGCGGACATGACCGTGAAGATGGTGGTGCCGACCTTGGGCAGTCGGGTCTGCAGAGGCAATGGGTGCACGGTGGTGTTCATGGTTTCAGGGTTCGGAGTTCGTTGCGCCGCCTGCTGTCAGGCGCTTGAGCAGTTCGGGTGACAGGCGGTCTGACAGCAGCGACGCAAAGGTCAGGACGAAGTGTCGAAGGTAGACACCCTTGCGAAAGGCGATTCTCGACACATTGGAGCCGAAAAGGTGGCCGGCAGGCAGGGCCACCAGGCCACTGTCCGCAGCATCCTCGCGCACCGCCATCTCGGCCACGATACCCACCCCCAGGCCCACGCGGGTGTAGGTCTTGATCACGTCGGAGTCCAGCGCCTCCAGCGCTACCGTAGGCCGCAACCCGGCGCGCGCAAAGGCGGCATCGATGCGGCTGCGCCCGGCCACCGTGGGGTGGTAGGACACCAGCGGATGGCGGGCCAGTTGCTCCAGCGTCAGGCGATCGCTGGTGGCCAGCGGATGATCGGGCGGAACCACCACCACGTGCTGCCACTCGTAGCACGGCAGCGTCAGCAGTTCATCGTGCTGGTCCAGCGACTCGGTGGCCAGGCCGATCACGGCCGTCTCGTCAATCAGCATGCGCGCCACCTGGTCAGGGGTGCCCTGGTGCATTTCTACCTGCACCTTCGGATGGCGCTGGCGCAGCAGGGCCACGGGCTGGGGCAGCACGTAGCGGGCTTGCGTGTGTGTGGTGGCGATCGACAGCGTGCCGGCGTCCTGCGCGCTGAACTCGCTGCCGATGCGCTTGAGGTTGTGCACCTCGCGCATGATGATCTCCACCGACTTCAGCACCTGCTCGCCGGGCTCGGTCACGCGCCGCAGGCGCTTGCCGTGGCGCGCAAAGATGTCCACCCCGAGCTCTTCCTCGAGTTCCAGAATGGCCTTGCTGATGCCTGGCTGCGAGGTGTGCAGCGCCTTGGCCGTCTCGGTAAGGTTGAGGTTGCGTCGCACCGCCTCCTGAATGAATCGGAACTGGTGCAGGTTCACGGTGCAGGCTCCTGCACGGCGGCTTGTCTGGCCATGGCCTCGATGACCGCCTGCGCCTCGCCAATGGCAGGCTGCAGGCTCCAGCGCACCTGCGGGTGTTGCTGCTGCAGGGTATCGAGCAGGCGGGGCAGGTCCCGACGCACATGTCCCCCGGCGCCCAGGAACATCGGGACCACGCTCACCTCGGTGGCCCCGGCCTGCGCCAGTGCCTCTCCCGATTCCAGAAGCGTGGGGCTCATGAACTCCAGGTAGGCCAGGCGGACGGTCGTGCCGGGCCGGAGCGCGCGCAGGTGATCGGCCACCGCCTCAAAGGGTCGGCTCCACATCGGATCACGTGCGCCGTGGGCAAAAAGAATGATGGCCTGGGACATGGGTCAGAGGGGGCGACGGCGTCATCGGTGCCGGACCAGCCACTGGAAGGCCGCCAGCGAAAGTGCCAGGTACAAGAGGCTGGGACTGGCAGCTGCCCACCAGGGGCTCCAGTCCCTGAGGACCCCGATGTGACCGGCCAGGTTGTTCAGCAGCACGAAGCTGATGCCCAGCATGATGCCGCCAAACACTTTCAGGCTGACACCACCGGCGCGTGCGTGCAGGTAGGCGAAGGGCAGGGCGAGGGCGGCCATCACGATG
>JBIKMY010000381.1:0-2755 GCA_044358945.1 Rubrivivax sp. | reverse complement strand
ACGCGGTCCACGTCAATGCCCACCAGGCGCGCGCCCATGCGCTCCTTGGCCACGGCGCGGATGGCCTTGCCCGTGTCAGTGCGTTGGATGAACAGGCCCAGCAAGGCGCACAGCACCATGGCCGCCACAAACGACACGATCTTGGGGAAGGACAACAGCAGCGGGCCCAGCTCGACCATGCGGTCAGAGTAGGACACCGAGATCGTGCGCGTGTCACCCTTGAAGAACATCAGCGCCAGGTTCTCGATCAGGATGGACAAGCCCAGCGTGATGAGCAGGATGTTCTCGTCCTTACCGTGGGCCAGCTTACCGATCAGGCCTCGGTACAGCACGTAGCCGAGCGCGAACATCGTCGGCACCATGACCACCAGGGACAGGTACGGGTCCACGCCCAGCTTGGTGAGCAGGAAGTACACGCCGAACATGGCCAGCATCAGCAGGCTGCCATGGGCGAAGTTGATGATGTGCAGCACGCCGTAGATCAGCGTCAGGCCGGAAGCGACGAGGGTGTAGATCCCCCCGATCAGCAATCCGTTGATCGTGGCGGCCAGCAGGATCGAGGCGTCCAAGACGGCGTCCCCCGGGAGTGTGGTGAGAAAGTGGCCACGCGGAGCACCGGCACCTGCCGCCTGGGCGGCAGGCCCGAGCCCGCGTGTTCAGGCCGTGCGCCGCCGATCAGGAGAACTTGGGGCGGGGGTAGATGGGCTTGGCGCCGGCGAACTCGTTGGGCCACACCACTTAGTCGGGCCGTAGGGCATGAAGTGGTCCGACCAGGTGCTGGCTTCCAGTGCCGCGATCACCTTCTCCTTGTCGGCCGTCCGGGCGCGCTCCAGCGCGTCGGCATAGCACTTCACGGAGTTGTAGCCACAGTACACCTCGAAGGTGAACAGGCCACCCTTGTCCTCCAGCGCCTTGCGCATGGCCACGGCCTTGGCGTTGCGCGGGTTGTACCAGTGGTTGAAGTCCATCATGTGCTGGGCGATCTCCGGTTGCTCCTTGACGAGCCGGAAGTTGAAGCCTCCACCCAACACGCTGAACATCGCGTCCAGGTCCACACGCTGCTGATGCAGGGTGCGGGCCAGCAGCACGTACTCGTTCTGGTAGTTGCTCATGATCACCAGATCGGGCTTCAGGCCCTTGATGCGCAGCGCCACGTTGGAAAAGTCACGCGTGGGGTTGGCGTGCTTGATGACTTCGGCCACCTGGATATTGATGCCGGGCAGGCGGTCGGCCAGCAGCTTGGCCGTACCCGTGCCGAACTCCGACTCCTCATGCACCAGAACGGCGGACTTGGCCACGCCACCTGCGGCCTTGTTGATCTCGCCCAGGCCGGCGATCGCGTCGTCCACGCACTTGCCAAAGCCCGGCGCCAGACGGAACACGTTCTTCAGCCCCCGGCGCACGATCAGGTCGGACACGCCGACGTCGATCATGAACGGGGTGTTGTACTTGGCCGCGGCCTGGGTAGCGGGCAGCGCGATGGCGCTGGAGAAGCAGCCCACATAGGCCGCCACGCCCACCTGGTGCAGACGCTCCACCTCGGCCACGCCCACCTCGGGGCGCGACTGCGAGTCACCCAGCGCGGCTTCCAGCTTGGCGCCGCCCATGGACTTGATGCCGCCGGCGGCGTTGATCTCGTCAATGGCCATCTGGCAGCCCAGGCGGCCCTGGCCGCCGCTGTAGGCAAGGCCACCGCTGACCGGGTGCACCAGGCCGATCTTCACGGCCGCCGGTTGCGCCAGCAGCAGGCCGGGCGCGCCCAGCACCGTGGTGGCCGCGCCGGCCTTGAGCACGGTACGGCGGGAAAAACGGGAGTCGGCGGTGCGAGATGTCATGACGGATCCTCGAAAGCAGGAAGGATGAACGGGAGATCCCGACGGTTGCAGCCGCAGGGCCTGACGAAAAATTTGAGGGAAAACCAGGGCCGGCTGTGCAGCCGACTTGTTCTAATGTTAGAACAATCGAACGCGTGGCAGGGGAAAAGCCCCAAAACCGGATGCCGGTGACGGCCCGCCTGTGGGTTCGGGTCTGCCTCCGCAACCTGAGCTATCGCGTCACCCAGGCCTTCCGATGGACTACCTCGACACCCTCACCACCTTCGCCGCCAGCCTGCGTTTTGCCGCGCTGCCGCCTGCCGTGCGTGCACACACCGGCTGGATCCTGGCCGACACCCTGGCGGCCATCGCCGCAGGCTCGGCCGAGCCGGAGCTGCGCGCACTGGCCCAGCGCCAGCGCCTGGGCAGCGGCGCCACGCTCATCGGCCTGGGCGTGCAGGCCCACCCCGAGGCCGCGGCCCTGGTCAACGGCACGGGCGGCACCTTTCTGGAAATGGACGAGGGCAACCGCTTCTCGCGCGGGCACCCGGCCATCCACGTGCTGCCGGCCGCACTCGCCCTGTGCGAGCAGCAAGGCGCCGATGCCGACACTTTCCTGTCCGCGCTGGTGGTGGGCTACGAGGTGGGCTCGCGCCTGGGCGCGGCCAGCCAGTTGCGCGGCACGATGCACCCGCACGGGACCTGGGGCACGGTGGGCGCGGCGGCGGCCTGCGCCCGCGTGCGGGGCCTGGACGCCACGGGCATGCGAGAAGCGATCAACATCGCCGCATCGCTGACCACCGCCACCTCCAAGCGCACCATGCTCGAAGGCGGGCTGGTGCGCAACGTCTACGCAGGCCTGAGCAACCGCAACGGCCTGCTGGCGGTGGAGCTGGCGGGCTGCGGATTCACGGGCGAGCGCGACGGGCCGGGCTCGCTGT
>JBIKMY010000380.1:0-2757 GCA_044358945.1 Rubrivivax sp. | reverse complement strand
CAGCGGCTGCCGCGTTGTTCGCAGCCTCCGGACCGGCTACTCCCTCGATGGCGCCGTGGCCGAACTCCTGCGGATTACGTGAGAGTTTGCGCTCGGTGTAGTAAGACAGCAGTGTGGGCAGTTCAGCGCCCCCAGCGGGCAGCGCCCCGATGGGAAACCCGAATAGCGAGCCGCGTACCCAGGGCTTCCACGACCGCTGAAGGTCTTCTCGGCTAAGCCACAGGCGGCCTGACACCTTCATCACCTCGCCGGCGCGGCTTTCCCGCCCCTGCCAAGCCAGGTACAGGGCCTCTCCGACAGCGAAGAGCCCGACTGCTGCCACCGTGACCTCGATGCCATCAAGCAGTTCTGCGCGGCCGAACGTGAACCGCGGCTGTCCCGTCTGAAGGTCCACGCCCACCAGCCCCAGGAGCAGCCCCAGGCTCAGGCTGAGTACGCCCCGCAGCACCGAACTGCCCAGCACTGCAGACACTGCCACCAGGGCCAGCACCATCAGGCTGAAGTACTCCGCAGGGCCAAAGGCCAGCGCGGCCTCCACGACCCAGGGGGCTATGAAGGTCAGCGCAACGGTGCCAATGGTGCCGGCCACGAAGCTGCCCAGGGCTGCCGTGGCCAGAGCCGGGCCCGCGCGGCCGGCGCGCGCCATCTTGTTCCCCTCCAGTGCCGTGACCACCGCGGCAGACTCGCCCGGCGTGTTCAGCAGGATCGAGGTGGTTGACCCCCCGTAGGCTGCCCCGTAGTAGATGCCCGCGAACATCACGAACATGCTGGTCGCCGGCACGTGATAGGTCAGCGGCAGCAGCAGGGCGATGGTCAGGGCTGGGCCAATCCCTGGCAGAACTCCCACCAGCGTCCCGATGAAGCAGCCGATGAATCCCCATAACAGCGTGGTGGGCGCCAGCGCATTGGCGAACCCACCCATCAGCGATTGCAGTGCGTCCATGTTTGGAAAAACGACCCTGCGCTATGGAAAGGCCGGCAGGGCTGGGCCGAGGCCAACCCCGAGCAGCCGCGCAAAGACCAGCCAGAAGGTCACTGCGACGAGGCCACAGACGGTGGCTGAGCGCCAACCGAAGGGCGCGTCGAAGGCCCGTGCCACCCCCATGCCGCACAAGGTGGCGGGCAGGACGAATCCCAGCCACGAAACGCCAAGCATGAAGACCAGGCCACCACCCAGAAGACTGGCCACCCGCAAGGTCGAACCCGTCTTTGCGTCTTCATCCATGGGCTGCCGACCGCGCCAAGCCGACATGGCGTAAGCCATGGCCCCGAGGCCCAGCACAAAGACCACGAGCCCGGGAACCAGCGAAGGCCCGACGGCCATACGGATAGCCGACTCGGGAATCAGCCCGACCTGCCAGGCGGCGACACCTACGAGCAGCAGCAGTGCCGCACAGGCCCAACCCAGGACGCCAGGCGGGCGACGCTCAGGCAAGACCGAGGTCCTTCATGATGTCTTCGGTAACCTTGATGCTCGCTGCGATCTCACGCTCGAAGGCCGACCCGGAGAGGAAGACGTCGGTCCACTTGCGGGTGTCCAGTTCCTGGGCCCAGGCGGCCGAGGCGTGCACCTTGGACATGAAATCGACCAATGCGTCGCGCTGGGCCGCAGTGATGCCCGGGGCCCCGAACACGCCGCGCCAGTTGGACAGCGTGACGTTCATCCCAAGTTCGGTCAGGGTGGGCACGTTCACGCCCGGGATACGCTTGGCCCCCGAGACCGCCAGCGGAATCATCTTGCCCGCCTTGATCTGCTCCTCGAACTCCGAGTAGCCGGAGATGCCGGCGGTGACCTGATTGCCCAAGATGGCCGCGTTGGCCGGGCCGCCGCCAGCAAAGGCCACATAGGCAGCATCGCGGGGATTGCCGCCCAGGGTCTTTACCATCAGACCCAGGAGTTGATGATCGGTGCCCCCTGCGCTGCCGCCGGCCACTGACACGGCCTTGGGATTGGCCTTGAGCGCCGCTGCCAATTCTGGCCAGGTCTTGAACTTGCCTGCAGCGGGTACCACGATCACGCCCGCTTCCTCGGTCAGGCGCGCGATCGGTGTCACGTCCTTCATGGTGACGGGGCTCTTGTTCGCAATCGCCGCGCCCACCATGACCGAGCCACCCACCATCAGCGTGTTGCCCTGTCCCTTGCGCTGGTTCACGAAACGGGGTAGGCCCACCATGCCGCCGGCGCCGCCGACGTTCTCAAACTGCATTGCGCCTACCAGGCCCGCGGCCTTGGCCGCGCGTTCGATCGCACGTGCCGTACCGTCCCAACCGCCGCCCGGCGCAGCGGGCACAAACATGTTGATGGCTTCGAACAGCGCCTTGGTCTGCGCCCATGCTGGCCATGCGGCCACAGCGCCGCTGGCGGCGCCCCAAATCAGAAAGTCACGCTTGGAAACGGTCATGTGGATCTCTTTGGAAACTGAATGGCAGGAGCTTGGGTGCAGGCGACACAGCGGAGGGTGTTCAGTCCTTCGCCCCCATGGCCAGGGCCCGTTGCCTCTGGGCTGCACGCAATGAGTTAGCTAACGGCTCCGGTGTGGTGGGCCAACCCTGGAGATGACGCAGCGTGATCTGGGCCATGGCCTGGACAGCCGCGTCGTCGTCATTGAGGCAGGGGATGTAGCGAAACGACGTGCCCCCCGCCTCGATGAACGCGTCACGCGCCTCTTGGGCGATTTCCTCCAGCGTCTCCAGGCAGTCAACCGCGAAACCCGGGCAGATGACGTCCACCGACTTGACGCCTGAGGCCGCGAGATC
>JBIKMY010000379.1:0-2764 GCA_044358945.1 Rubrivivax sp. | reverse complement strand
CCGTGGACCAGCTCGACACCCTGAAGGGCTGAGGTACCTGCATGTCTGCCTCCCTATCCCAGAATCTCCTGCTGACCATCGCCCTGGCGCCGCTGGTGGGCGCCGTGGTGGCCGGCCTCTTCGGTAAGACCGTGGGCCGGCGTGGCGCGCACCTGGTCACCATCCTGGGGGTGCTGGTCTCCTTCATAGGCTCGGTGTCGGTGCTGATCGACGTGATCGGCGGAGCCCGTTTCAATGCCACCGTCTATGAGTGGATGGTGCTGGGCGGCCTGAAGATGGAGGTGGGTTTCCTCGTCGATGGCCTGACGGCCATGATGATGTGCGTGGTGACCTTCGTGTCGCTGATGGTGCACGTCTACACCATCGGCTACATGCAGGAAGACCCCGGCTACCAGCGCTTCTTCTCCTACATCTCGCTGTTCACCTTCTCCATGCTCATGCTGGTCATGAGCAACAACTTCCTGCAGCTTTTCTTCGGCTGGGAGGCGGTCGGCCTGGTCAGCTACCTGCTGATCGGCTTCTGGTTCAAGAAGCCCACGGCGGTGTTCGCCAACATGAAGGCCTTCCTGGTCAACCGGGTCGGTGACTTCGGCTTCATCCTGGGCATCGGCCTGATCGTGGCCTACGCTGGCACCCTGAACTATGGTGAAGCCTTTGCCAAGTCGGGTGAGCTGGCGAAGATGAGCTTCCCGGGCTCGGACTGGATGCTCATCACCGTGATCTGCATCTGCCTGTTCATTGGTGCCATGGGCAAGAGCGCGCAGTTCCCGCTGCACGTCTGGCTGCCTGACTCCATGGAGGGCCCCACGCCCATCTCGGCGCTGATCCACGCCGCCACGATGGTGACGGCCGGCATCTTCATGGTGGCCCGCATGTCGCCGCTGTTCGAACTGAGCGACACCGCGCTGAACTTCGTGCTGGTGATTGGCGCCATCACGGCGCTGTTCATGGGCTTCCTGGGGATCATCCAGAACGACATCAAGCGCGTGGTGGCCTACTCCACGCTCAGCCAACTGGGCTACATGACGGTGGCGCTGGGCGCCTCGGCGTACTCGGTGGCGGTGTTCCACCTGATGACCCACGCGTTCTTCAAGGCACTGCTGTTCCTGGGCGCGGGCTCGGTCATCATGGGCATGCACCATGACCAGGACATCCGCAACATGGGCGGCCTGCGCAAGTACATGCCGGTGACCTGGATCACCTCGCTGCTGGGCTCGCTGGCGCTGATCGGCACGCCGCTGTTCTCGGGCTTCTATTCCAAGGACAGCATCATCCTGGCCGTGGAAGCCAGCAGGTTGCCCGGAGCTGGCTTTGCCACGTTTGCGGTGGTGGCCGGAGTGTTCGTCACGGCCTTCTACTCCTTCCGCATGTATTTCCTGGTCTTCCATGGCCCGGAGCGCTTCCTCCACAAGCCCTTCCCGCCGGCTGACGATCACGGCCACCATGACGACCATCACGAACCGCACGAGAGCCCGTGGGTGGTGACGCTGCCCCTGGTGCTGCTGGCCGTTCCGTCGGTGGTCATCGGCTACCTCACCATCCAGCCCTTGCTGTTCGGTGACTTTTTCAAGGACGCCGTGTTCATTGACGCCGCCCGCCATGGCGCCATGGCGGAACTGGCCTCGCACTTCCATGGCGCCGCGGGCATGGCGCTTCACGGCTTGCAGACGCTGCCTTTCTGGCTGGCGCTGGCCGGCGTGGTGGTGGCCTGGTGGTTCTACCTGAAGCAGCCCGCGATCCCGGCCGCCATCGGCCGTGCCTTGTCGCCGCTGGTGCGCGTGCTGGAGAACAAGTACTACCTGGACTGGTTCAACGAGCACGTGCTGGCTGCCGGTGCCCGGATGCTGGGGCGCGGGTTGTGGAAGGGCGGCGATGTGGCGCTGATCGATGGCGCCGTGGTCAATGGATCGGCCCGGGCCGTGGGGGGCTTGTCCGGCCTGGTGCGGCTGGTGCAGACCGGCTTGCTCTACTGGTACGCGCTGGCCATGGTGCTGGGCGTGTTCGGATTCCTCACCTGGAAGCTGTGGCCGCATCTTTCGGCCATGCTGGCACGCTGATTCACGTGACGCCAAAACACAAAACGCAAGAGGCGGAGAGAGTTCAATGGGTCTTCTGAGCGTAGCCATCTGGCTGCCGGTGGCGGTGGGCACACTGCTGCTCGCCGCGGGCCGTGACGAGCACGCGAAGGTCGTGCGATGGGTGGCCCTGCTGGGCTCCATCGCGGCGTTCCTCGTGACCATTCCGCTGGCCACGGGCTTTGACCTGTCCACACCCGCGATGCAGTTCGTCGAGAGGCTGCCGTGGATCGACCGTTTCAACGTCCACTACCACCTGGGCGTGGACGGCATCTCGGTCTGGTTTGTGCTGCTCACGTCCTTCATCACCATCATCGTGGTGATCGCGGGTTGGGAGGTCATCACCGAGCGCGTGAACCAGTACATGGGCGCGTTCCTGATCCTCTCGGGGCTGATGGTGGGCGTGTTCTCTGCCCTGGACGGCCTGCTGTTCTACGTGTTCTTCGAGGCCACGCTGATCCCGATGTACATCATCATCGGCGTGTGGGGTGGCCCGCGCCGGGTCTACGCGGCCTTCAAGTTCTTCCTCTACACGCTGCTGGGCTCGCTGCTGATGCTGGTGGCCCTGGTGTATCTGTACTTCAAGTCTGGCGGCAGCTTCGACATCCAGGCCTGGCACAAGTTGCCCCTGCCGCTGGACGCGCAGACCTTGCTGTTCTTCGCCTTCTTCGCGGCCTTCTCCGTGAAGG